>CAZMXH010000497.1:0-2648 GCA_964570165.1 uncultured Actinomycetes bacterium | reverse complement strand
GACGGCGGGCCGTCGTACTGGAGCGAGTCGACGGCCACGGCGGTCGGGTAAAGCTCGCCGGCGAGGTATGGAGCGCGCGCAGCTATGACGGCTCGGTCATCGAGGTCGGCACCCCCGTCGACGTCGTCGAGATCCAGGGTGCCACCGCGCTCGTGTTCGCCGCCGAAGGGCCGTAGGCTCGCCCCATCCCGCCCACCCGCACGGAAAGGCCAAGAATGGACGCTGGACAGACGCTGCTGTTGTTCGTCGTCTTCCTGCTCGCCGTGTTCGTACTGATCACCCTGGCGAAGTCGGTGCGCATCGTGCCTCAGGCCCGAGCAGGGATCGTTGAGCGCCTGGGCAAGTTCAGGCGGACGCTGGAACCCGGCTTGACAGTGGTGGTCCCCTTCATCGACCGGGTCCTCCCGCTGCTGGACCTACGGGAACAGGTGGTCTCGTTCCCGCCCCAGCCGGTCATCACCCAGGACAACCTGGTCGTGCAGATCGACACGGTGATCTACTACCAGGTGACCAACGCCAAGGACGCGACCTACGAGATCTCCAACTACATCCAGGGCATCGAGCAACTCACTGTCACCACGCTTCGCAACGTGATCGGCGGGATGGATCTCGAGCGCACGCTGACGAGTCGCGAAGAGATTAACAACGCCCTGCGCGGGGTGCTCGACGAAGCGACCGGCAAGTGGGGCATCCGGGTCAACAGGGTGGAGCTGAAGGCGATCGACCCGCCGCCGTCCATCCAGGACTCGATGGAAAAGCAGATGCGCGCCGACCGCGACAAGCGCGCCGCGATCCTGAACGCCGAGGGCGTCCGGCAGTCACAGATCCTGACCGCCGAGGGACAGAAGCAGGCAGCGATCCTGAACGCCGAGGGGCACAAGCAGTCCCAGATCCTCGAAGCCGAGGCCGAGAAGCAGGCGCAGATCCTGCGGGCGGACGGCCAGGCCAAGGCGATCAAGGCCGTGTTCTCCGCCATCCACCAAGGCAACCCGGACCAGAAGCTACTGTCCTACCAGTACCTGCAGATGCTGCCGGAGATCGCCAAGGGCGACGCGAACAAGGTGTGGGTGCTCCCCAGCGAGATCGGCCGCGCTCTCGAGGGCCTCGGTACTGCGGTGGGCAGGTTCGGGCCGGCGGCCGCCGCGGCACCCGATGGTCCGGCGGGTCCGGACCAGACGGCGATGGAGGCCGCCGCCGAGGAGGCCGAGGCCGCCGTGGAGGAGGCGCACGCGGAGGTGCAGCAGGCGTTGCAGGACGCCGAGCGGGCATCGACCGACCCTCTGGCCGACCGCTCGGCCAGGCCACGGCAGGAGGAGTGAGCACCCGACGAAGGCGCGGCCGCCAACCCGCCTACCCGCGATGGGGGAACGGTAATGATCGCCCCCACCGGCCATGAGCCCGCTCGAAGCCGGCCTGGTGGTGCTGGCCGGGTTGGCCGCGGGGACGATCAACACGGTCGTCGGATCCGGAACCCTGGTGACCTTCCCGACCCTGCTGTGGGTCGGGCTGCCTCCCGTCGTGGCGAACGTGTCCAACACCGTGGGCCTCGTACCGGGAGCGGTCTCCGGTGCCTGGGGTTACAGGCGGGAGCTCACCGGACAGCGGACGCGGCTGCTGCGGCTCGGAACGGGCACCCTCGCCGGCGCCGCGGTGGGCGCGACGCTGCTGCTGGTCCTCCCTCCGGGCGTGTTCGCGGCCGTCGTGCCGGCGCTGATCCTGCTCGCCTGCGTCCTGGTGGTCATCCAACCGTGGCTGGTGCGCCGGCTCGCCGACCGGCCGCGGCGTGACCACGGCGGTCCGCTCGTGTGGCTGTTCGTCTTCGCCACGGGAATGTACGGCGGCTACTTCGGCGCCGCCCAGGGCGTGCTGCTCATCGCCGTCCTCGCACTCGGGCTGGACGAGACGCTGCAGCGGGTCAACGCGGCCAAGAACGTGCTCGGCGGACTGGCCAACCTCGTCGCGGGGGCGATCTTCGTCGCGGTGGCCAACGTCAACTGGACCGCGGCCGGGCTCGTCGCGCTCGGCGCTGCGGCCGGCGGCCTTCTCGGCGCCCGCATCGCCCGCATGCTGCCGCCGATGGGCCTGCGGGCGGTGGTCGTCGCCATCGGCCTCGTCGCTGTCGTGTCGCAGCTCTGAGAGAACCGCCATGGCCCGCATCACGCAGGTGACGAGCGCCACCGACCCTCGGCTGGCCGACTACGTGTCGCTTCGCGATGCCCAGTTGCGCAGGTCGCTCGAGTCCGCACACGGGTTGTTCCTCGCCGAAGGAGAAAAGGTGATCCGGCGCGCGGTGGCGGCCGGCTACCCGGTGCGGTCGTTCCTGATGGCCCCGCGCTGGCTGGACGCGCTGCAAAGCGTGCTGGACGCCGCCGGGGAGGCACCATGCTACGTCGCCGACGAGAAGGTCGTCGAGCAGGTCACGGGGTTCCACGTGCACCGCGGCGCGCTCGCGTCGCTGCACCGGCTCCCGCTGCCGGACGCGGCGGACGTGCTCGCCGCCGCGAGGCGGATCTTCGTCTGCGAGGACCTGGTCGACCACACGAACGTGGGGGCGGTGTTCCGGTGTGCGGCGGGACTGGGCATGGACGCCGTACTGCTCAGCCCGCGCTGCGCCGACCCGCTGTACCGTCGTGCGGTCAAGGTCTCGA
>CAZMXH010000496.1:0-2651 GCA_964570165.1 uncultured Actinomycetes bacterium | reverse complement strand
GGCGACGATCTCCCACCAGCGTCCCTTGTGCGGGGTGTCCGGCGTGCCCTCGTACATGACGGACGTGGCGCGGTTGGCCAGCGGGCCGTAGACGATGTAGCTGTGGCCGGTGACCCAGCCGATGTCGGCCGCGCACCAGAAGACGTCGGAATCCGGCTTGAGGTCGAAGACATCCCGGTGGGTGTAGGCGACCTGGGTCAGGTAGCCACCCGTGGTGTGCAGGATGCCCTTCGGCTTGGCGGTGGTCCCGGAGGTGTACAGGATGTACAGCGGGTGCTCGGAGTCGTGCGCCTCCGGCGTGTGCTCGTCGCTCTGCCGGTCCACGATGTCGTGCCACCACACGTCGCGACCGTCTGTCCAGTCGATGTCCTGCCCGGTGCGGCGGACGACCAGCACGCTGCGGACGTCCGGGCACTCGGTGAGCGCCTGGTCCACGGCGGGCTTGAGCGCGTGCGCCGAGCCGCGCCGGTAGCCGCCGTCCGAGGTGATGACCACTCGGGCGTCGGCGTCCTGGATGCGGCCCTTGAGGGCGTCGGCGGAGAACCCGCCGAACACGACCGAATGCGGCGCTCCCAGCCGAGCGCAGGCCAGCATCGCGATTGCGGTTTCCGGGATCATCGGCATGTAGATCGCGACCCGATCGCCCTTGCGCACACCGAGTTCGGTGAGCGCGTTCGCGGCCTGGCACACCGCACGCTTCAGGTCGGCGTAGGTGATCACGCGGGAGTCACCCGGCTCGCCCTCCCAGTAGATGGCGACCTGATCGCCGTGACCGTCCTCCACATGCCGGTCGACGCAGTTGTACGCGGCGTTGAGCTTGCCGCCGACGAACCACCTCGCGAACGGCGGATCGGACCAGTCGAGGACCTGATCCCACTCCGTCTCCCAGGTCAGCAGGTCGCGCGCCTGCCGCTCCCAGAAGGCCAGCCGGTCGGCATTGGCCTCCTCGTACGACGCGGCGGTGGCGTTGGCTTGCTTGACAAACTCCTCGGACGGCTCGAATCGCCGCTCCTCGCGGAGCAGGTTGGAGAGAGCTTCACTGGTCACCTTGTCGCTCCAGGTCAGATCCGGGTTCTAGCACCTACCTCACCATTCTCGGTACCACAACTGCAAGAGCTAAGGTGTAGGCCCGTGGCGGGACGGCGGGACCCGTTTGCCGACGTGGCTCGACTCAGCGGCGTCGGCGCGGGTGCTGCTCACGCAAGGGACGCGATCGACGCGTTGTTGCGCCATCCGGCGATGCGTGGCCGAGCGGCCAGGGTGGCGGCCGAGTCGGCGGTTCGCGGCGCCCGAGCCTCCGCGGAGCTGGCCGGAGTGGCGGCGGACGACACGGCGGACCCGACGATGCAGGGTGCGCTCCGCGTCAACGCGGAGGTGCCGGCGATCGCGCGGGTCTGGGACGGCGCTCCGCGGCAGGCGCTGGCCCGGCTCCATGCGCTCGCGGCCGGCGGCCTTGCCGACGAGCCGGACGTCGGGCGCCCGCGCCCGAGTGCGGACCATCGCCGGCTCGACCAGTTGCTGCGGCTGGCCGGGGCCACGTCGGCGCCGGCCGTCGTCGTGGCCGCGCTGGTGCACGGCGAGCTGGCGGCGATCCGGCCGTTCGGCGTTGCGGACGGGGTGACGGCGCGAGCCTGCGAGCGGGTCGTCCTGGTGGCCCGCGGAGTCGACACCAAGGCGGTCTCGGTACCCGAGGTGGGGCACCGCGCCGGCGCCTACGCACGGCTGTTGGAGGCCTACGCGGCCGGGACCCCGGACGGCGTGGGGGCTTGGGTGCGGCACTGTTGCGAGGCGTACGCCCGCGGCGCGGACGAGGGGCTCAGCATCTGCGACACCCTCACGTAGCCTGGATCGGTTCGATCACGTTCGGCAGAGTTACCCTCACTCCACGAGGGCCGCACGCCTGCTGCGGCGGGGCTGCGCCTGCTGAACGTGATCGAACCAGTCCGGCTCACGTGGAGGCGGCGCGGACGACGTAGTCACCGCGGGATGGGTTGAACTCCAAGTCGATGAGCCCGCGCGCCTGGGCCGCCTTGCAGAACTGCAGGAACCCGCCGTATCCGAACTTCTTCTCGCTGAAGTCCGCCTGTCGCTTGCGCATCTCGTTCTTCAGCCCTGACAGGGACGGTGAGCCGTTGCGCCGCTCGAGCTGGACGACCACGTCGGTCAGCAGCTCGAAGGCGCGCGCCTCCTCAGCACCCCCTGCGGCGAGCTGCACGACCGGGTCACCCTTGGCCGGTCCCTCCGACAGCTCCAGAACACCGCGCTGCTCGAGATGGCGCAGCAGCTCGGCGAACCCGCGGAAGCCGTACTCGGTCTCGGAGAACGTGGAGTCCTTGCGCAGCAGGGCCCGCTTGAGCGCCGAGGCGAGAACCGCCTCACCGCCACTGCGTTGCAGGCCGGCCAGGGTCTGCGTGATAAGCGAGTCGAGGTCCTCGGCCGGCTCTTCCTCTTCGGCGGCCGTCGCAGCACTGGGCTCGACGGAGACCGGCTTCGGCTCGACGCCCCGGAGGTTCTCGTAGAACAGGAACTCGTCGCAGGCTGGTGGCAGCAGGTGGGACGTCGAGGCCCGCACGCCGACCCCGATCACGCGCCTGTTGAGGACATGGGCTTCAATCTGGGCGAGCTGAACATGCGCTCCGCGTCGCAGGGCA
>CAZMXH010000495.1:0-2671 GCA_964570165.1 uncultured Actinomycetes bacterium | reverse complement strand
AGGCCGGACGCGGGAGAGATCCAGGTCGCCGGTTACGACCCCGTCACCGAGTCGGTCGAGGTTCGGTCCCGCACCGGCTGGATGCCCGACTCCTTCGGCACCTACGAAACGCTTACCGCGCGCGAGGTCCTCGAGTTCGCCGCGGCCGCCTACCGGATACCAAAGCGACGCCGGGCACGGCGGGCGTGGGAGTTGCTGGCTCTGGTCCACCTCGACGAGTACGCCGAAAGCGCGGTCCACGTGCTCTCCCGCGGCCAGAAGCAGCGCCTCGGCCTGGCCCGGGCACTCGTCCACGAGCCCTCGGTGCTGCTCCTCGATGAGCCGGCTGCCGGGCTCGACCCTCGCAGCCGGATCGAGCTGCGCGGGCTGCTCCGCGGTCTCGCCGCCCATGGCTGCGCGGTGCTCGTGTCGAGCCATGTCCTCTCCGAACTCGAGACCACCGCCGACCGGGTCGTGTTCGTCGATCGCGGGCGCAGCGTGGCAGATCACTCGATCATGGAGCTCTCGCGCCCGGAACGCCGGCCGTGGCGCATCCGGTCGCTGGACCCTGAGCCGCTGATGGCCTTCCTCGACAACAACGGCACCGAACACGGCCCGCTGGACGGCCACGGGGTCGAGGTGCTGCTCCAAGGCGACGAGGCAGCCGCCGAGTTGCTGGCCGCCATGGTCCGCGACGACATCCCGATAGTCTCCTTCGCACCCTCCGGTAGCAGCCTGGAGGAGGCCTACCTGGCCATGACGGAGGACCGCCGTTGACCACACCAAGGCTGCGGTTCGGGTTCTCGATACGCGGCATGCTCACCGTTGCGGTGCATGAGTTCCGGCTAAGGCTGCGAGCCGGCCGGTGGCGTGCGCTTCTGGCCGCGTGGTTCGTTGCCCTGCTCCTGCTCACCGCGCTGCTTCGCTCGGCCCTGGTGGAGTCCGGCCAGCAGCGCCCCGGCACCGACATGTTCGGTGGGCTGATGCTGGTCATGCTGGCCTTGGCGCTGCTCGTCGTCCCGGCCCTAACGGCACAGTCCGTCAACGGCGACCGGATGCGCGGCGTGCTCGCAACGTTGCAGACCACGCTGCTCACACCGGCCGAGATCGCCGTCGGCAAGCTGGTGGCGGCATGGGGGACCGCGCTGGTGTTCCTCGTCACCGCGGTGCCCCTAGCGCTGTGGTCGGTGGCCGAGGGAGGGTCGGCGACCCGGGTCGCGGTGAGCCTGGCCATCACCGCGGTGCTGCTCGGCGTGGTGTGCGCGGTCGCGCTGTGCATCTCGGCGCTGGCCGCGCGGACGACCACCTCGGCCGTGATGTCGTACCTCGCCGTGTTCGCGCTGACGATCGGGACGGTCATCGTGTTCACGCTCGGAGTGGCGCTTACCCAGTCCACCGAGACTCGGACCGTGGACGATGTGGCGTTCGAGACCGCAGAGGCCCACCCGGAGCGGGTGTGGTGGATCCTCGCCCCGAACCCGTTCGTCATCGTCGCGGACGCGGCACCGCGGGCGGTCGCGCCCGACTCCGGGGCGGTCCGGCTGGACCCGCTTGGCGCGATCGGTGAGGTTGCCCGGTCGATGCGCACGCCCGACCCCACCGTGGTGGACGAAGCCGGCAACGTCCGCCCAGCGGAGGCGCCGGTCTGGCCGTACGGCCTCGCGGTCAACGTGGTGATCGGCGTCGGCGCGATCGTCATCACCGCGCGACGGCTGAACACCCCGTACGGGGTGTTGTCGAGGGCGGTCCGCGTGGCGTGACCATCGGTTCCAGGTCGGCAGGTCCACTAGCCTGAGGGCCATGCGCACCTTCGGAGCGGTCACGGCACGCGTCTACAGCTGGCTGCATCGCCGGTCGCCGTCCAACCGGATCGTCCTCGACGTGCTCGACCTGAGGCCGGAGGACCGGGTGCTGGAGGTCGGCTGCGGGCCGGGAACCGCCGTTGCGCTCGCGGCCGAGCGGATCGGCGCTGACCGCGTGGCCGCCGTCGACCCCTCCCATACGTTCGTGGACATAGTCCGCGACCGGGTGCCCGGAGCGGACGTCCGGCTCGGCAGCGCCGAAAAGCTGCCCTTCGACGACGGGACCTTCACCGCCGTCTTCTCGATCGCGTCCATGCACCACTGGCCGGACCGCGACGCCGGGCTGGCCGAGCAGGCGGCCAAGCTCGTCCCTGGTGGACGGCTCGTCGTCGCCGAGCGGCTGCTCAACAGGCCAGGGCACGGGATCACCGACGACCAGACCGCCGAGGTCGTCAGCTACCTCACGCAGATGGGCCTTACCGACGTCCACACCACCACGGAGCCGGTCGACCGGCGCAAGACGCTGCAGATCATCCACGCCACCCGCTGAGCACGACCGCTGAGCACAACCCAGCGTGTTCAGGATTGCGTCGCGGCCTGCGCGGCGACCTCGGCAAGCAACTCGTCCTCGGCATCGGTCACCGGGTCACGGTGCAGGTCCAGCCGCGAGTGCGCGATCAACGAGTGCAGCGCCCGCATAACCGCGCCGCAGGCGCCGCCCCAGGACGAGAAGTAGGAGAACTGCCACCACCACAACGCCTCGACGACATGGCCCGCCCGAAAGTGCGTCAGCCCGTGCAGCAGGTCGGAGGCGATGCCCGCGAGGTCGTCCGAGAGCCGGAACTCGTCCATCCCCCGGTCCGCGTCGACCGGGTCGACGAACTCCACGT
>CAZMXH010000494.1:0-2686 GCA_964570165.1 uncultured Actinomycetes bacterium | reverse complement strand
CCGACGGCGAGACCGGAAGCTACGAGGAGCAGCGCTTCCATGCCCGCGAGATGGCCGCGGTGGTCGCGGACCTTGTCGCCGCGGGGCACCGCACCATCGTCACCCACGGCAACGGGCCGCAGGCAGGGCATCTTGCCATCCAGCAGGAGAATGCGGCGGACGTCGTGGCGCCGCAGCCGCTGCACTCGGTGGTTGCGATGACCCAGGGCCAGCTCGGGAGCATGATTGCGCTGTCCCTGCGAGAGCTGCTGCCCGCCTCGACACCCGTCGTGGTGGTGGTGAGCCACGTGCTGGTCGACCGCGACGACCCGGCGTTCCAGCGGCCGACGAAGCCGATAGGACCGCACTATGACGAGGCGACGGCGGTTCGGCTCGCCGAGGAACGCGGATGGTCGGTCACCGACGTCGGGAGCGGCCGCTACCGGCGAGTGGTGCCGTCCCCCGCTCCGCTGGACGTGATCGAGCTTCCCGCGATCGAGCGGCTGGTCGCCGCCGGTGCGGTCGCGGTGGTAGCGGGCGGCGGCGGGATCCCTGTCGTGGAGACGGAGCAGGGCAGCCTGGATCCGGTGGACGCGGTCATCGACAAGGACCGGGCGGCGCAACGCGTCGGCTCGGCCATCGGTGCGGACAACCTGGTGCTACTGACCGACGTGCCGGAGGTGATGCTCGACTTCGGCACGCCGAGCCAGCGTCCCATCGAGCAGATGGCTGCGGACGAGGCCCGGCGGCACCTCGCTGCGGCGCAGTTCCCGGCCGGAAGCATGGGCCCCAAGGTGGAGGCAGCGGTGAGCTTCCTGGACAACGGGGGACAGCTCGCCGTGATCACGTCATCGGAGCACGCGGGCGCCGCGCTGGCGAAGGAGCACGGCACCCGGATAGTACGAGGGTCGGACGGGGGATGATCGAGTTGGCCGACCACCACCTGCTGGAAGTCCGCCGAGACGCCTACGTCGACTCGGTGGGCCTGCTGAACGTGTCCCAGGAGATGCAGGGTGTCTCGGACGTGACATGGGCGAACGCCATGATGGGCACGCCCGCCAACCTGGAGCTGCTGCAGGAGGCCGGCTTCGACGCCGGCGAGGTGGAGGGACTGCGGGCCAACGACCTAGTGATCGCGGTCGTGGCCGAGTCCGAGGAGGCCGCGCGGCGTGCGCTGGACGTGGCCGCCGAGTCGATGCGCGGCGGCGGCGGACCGGAAGAGGCCGTACCGGCCTCGGCGGCGCCTCCGCGCAGCCTGGAGGAGGCCGCCGCGTCGCTCGGCGATGCCAATGTCGCGGTCGTGTCAGTGCCCGGAGAGTACGCAGCGCTGGAGGCGCACAAGGCGTTGACCGCCGGCCTGCACGTCCTGCTGTTCAGCGACCACGTGCCGGTCGCCGACGAGGTGGAGCTGAAGCAGCGCGCGGCGGAGCTAGGGCTGCTGGTGATGGGGCCGGGCGCGGGCACCGCGGTGCTCGGCGGCACCGGCCTGGGTTTCGCCAACGCAGTGCGGCGGGGTCCCGTCCGGGTGGTGGCCGCGGCCGGGACCGGCGCCCAGGAGGTCATGACCCTGTTGCACCGCTGGGGCTCCGGCGTGGCGGCCGTGGTGGGGGTGGGCGGCCGCGACCTGTCCCGCGAGGTGGGGGCACGCGCCACGCGCCAGGCGGTGGCCACGGCCGGCCAGGAGCCGGGCGACGAGGACGAGGTCCTGCTGCTGGTCTCAAAGCCACCGGACGCCGACGTCGCGGAGGCGGTGCTCGCCGAGCTGCCGAGCGACCGGGCGGTGTGCGCCCTCATCGGCCTGGACCGCGAGCTGTCGGTGCCCAAGGGGGTCCGGGTGGCGTCGACGCTGGACCAGGCGGTGCTGGAGACCCTGGACATCCTCGGGGCCGACGTGCCCGACCCAGGAGAGGGCCTGCGCTCGCTTGCCGCCGGCGCCGCGGAGCGACTCCACCCGGACCGCCGCACCGTCCGGGGGGTGTTCTCCGGCGGGACGCTGTGCTACGAGGCGATGGTCGTGCTCGCACGGCGTCTCGGCACCGTCCACTCCAACACGCCGCTGCACGAGGGCTGGGGGTTGCCCGCCCCTGAGGGCGCGCACGTGTGCCTCGACCTTGGAGAGGAGGAGTACACCGCGAACCGTCCTCATCCGATGATCGATCCGACCGCGCGAGCCGACGAACTGGAGCGCGCGATGACCGACCCCGCCACCGCCGTCGTGCTGGTCGACGTCGTGCTGGGCTACGGTGCGCACGCCGACCCCGCCGGCGGTCTGGTGGAGATCCTCGACGGCATCGGCGCTCGTGCGGACGGCCCCGCGTTCGTCGCGTACGTGCTCGGCACCGACGAGGACCCGCAGGTTGCGGCGGACCAGCGCGCAACGCTGGAGAGCGCGGGTTGCCTGATCGCCCCGACCGGAGCGCGCGCCGCGCTGCTCGCCGCCGCGATCGCAACCCGGCGCCCGGAACTGGCGGAGGAGGTGCCATGATGCCCACGCCGATTCCCGCGCCGCCGGCCCCGGTGGCCTTCGTGACCTACTCCAGCAGGCCGCGCGGCGGGGTGGTGCACACGCTGGCCGTCGCTGAGGCGCTGCACCGCTGCGGGGTGCCCGTTCACGTCTATGCACTCGGCGATCCGCAGGCCGGATTCTTCCGCGAGGTGGCCGCGCCCTACACCATCATCGAAGCGCCACCGTGGGCGCCGACGCTGG
>CAZMXH010000493.1:0-2691 GCA_964570165.1 uncultured Actinomycetes bacterium | reverse complement strand
CACCCGCTACCGCGGCGACTTCGAAGAGCGGATGCAGAAGGTGGTGGACGAGATCCGCTCGCATTCGGAGGAGCTGATCGTCTTCATCGACGAGCTGCACAGCGTGGTCACGGCCGGAGCGGCCGAAGGGGCGACGGGAGCCGGGAACATCCTCAAGCCTCCGCTCGCCCGTGGTGAGCTCCACATCGTCGGCGCCACCACTCTCGACGAGTACCGGCAACACATCGAGCGGGATCCCGCCTTCGAGCGCCGGTTCCAGCCGATCCTGGTGCCGGAGCCGACCGTCCAGGAGACCATCGCGATCCTGCACGGCCTGCGCGACCGCTACGAGGCCCATCACCAGGTCCGGTTCACCGACGCGGCGCTGACAGCGGCCGCCGAGCTATCGGACCGCTACCTCACCGACCGCTACCTTCCGGACAAGGCCATCGACCTGATCGACCAGACCGGGGCCCGGGTGCGGTTGCGCGCCGGCACGCCCGCGATGGACGTACGGGAGCTGGAGCAGGAGGTGGAACAGCTCGTACGGGACAAGGACCAGGCTGTCTCCGAGGAGCGGTACGAGCAGGCTTCCGAGCTCCGCGACCGGATCGCCCAGCTCCGGGAGCGCATCGAGGAGCACAAGGGGGAACGATCTCCTACGGCGCCGGAGGTTGGCCCCGAGGACGTGGCGGAGGTTGTCGCACGGGCAACAGGAATCCCGGTGAGCCAGCTCACCGAGGAGGAGCGGTCCCGCCTGCTAGGTCTGGAAGATCAGCTCCGGCAACGGGTGATCGGCCAGGACGAGGCCGTGCACACGGTGGCGGAGGCGGTGCGCCGGTCCCGGGCAGGGCTCGCCAGCCCCACGCGTCCGATCGGCAGCTTCCTGTTCCTCGGCCCCACCGGGGTCGGCAAGACCGAGCTGGCGCGCGCGCTGGCGGACGCCATGTTCGGCGACGAGAACCGGATGATCCGGCTCGACATGAGCGAGTTCCAGGAGCGGCACACGGTAAGCAGGCTGGTCGGGGCACCGCCCGGATACGTGGGCTACGAGGAGGCCGGTCAGCTCACCGAGGCCGTCCGGCGCCGGCCGTACTCGGTGGTGCTGCTGGATGAGATCGAGAAGGCCCACCAGGACGTCTTCAACATGCTGCTCCAGGTGCTGGAAGACGGACGGCTGACCGATTCGCAGGGTCGCACGGTGGACTTCAAGAACACCGTCCTGATCATGACGAGCAACCTCGGATCGGAGCTCATCACCACCGCGGGTCCGCTTGGCTTCGGCGCCACGGGGGATGAGGACGAGCAAGCCCAGCAGGACCGGGTGATGCGCCGGTTGAGGGAGGCCTTCCGGCCGGAGTTCCTGAACCGGATCGACGATATCGTGGTGTTCCGACAGCTCTCTCGCGATGAGCTGCGCCGCATCACGCACCTGCTGCTCGAGGAGACCCGTCGGCGAGCTCATGCCCAGGGGATCACACTCGAGGTCACCGACCAGGCCGTGGACTGGCTCACTGAGCAGGGCTACGAGCCCGAGTTCGGTGCGCGCCCGATGCGCCGGACCATCCAGCGCGAGGTCGACAACGTACTCTCGCGGCTGATGCTGGAAGGCGACGTAGGCAGCGGCGCCAAGGTGACGGTCGACCGGCAGAACGGACGGCTGAGCTTCCAGGTTGCTGCCTGACCCAGCGATCAGATGATGAACCCACCGCGCATGGCGCGACTGGTTCCCCTGATCGTCGGACGTCCGCATGCTGAGATGCGATCAGGTGACCGAGTCACGATTCCTCGTCCGTGCTACCGCGCGCCGCGCCGGTCGCCTACTGCTGCTGCGCGTGGTCATGGTTCGGGGACGGCGCCGCCGCCTCCCGATCCTCGCGGCGGAACGCCCCCACGAGGGCCCAGCACGCGCCAAGCAGCAGGATCGCGAGCGGGACGCCAGAAGCGATGGAGGCCTGCTGCAGCGCGTCCAGGCCGCTCTCGCCGCCGATCGCGAGCAGCGTGGCTGTCACCGCGCCCTCGACCAGCGCCCAGAACACCTGGGTGGCGCGGTTGGGCCGCAGGCTCCCGCCAGACGCGTGAATGTCGTCGACGAGCGAGCCGGAATTCGACGACGTGATGAAGAACGTCGCGATCACCACTATCGCGATGATCGAGGTCACTGCCGTCAGCGGGTACTGGTCGAGCAGCGCGAAAAGCGCGTTCTCCGGTAACTCCTCGGTTGCGGCGACGATGCCGCCCGGTCCCCGAAGCTCGGAGAAGAAGGCCGTCTGCCCGAACACCGTGAGGAACGCGAACGTCACGAGCGTCGGCACGAGAAGAACTCCGGCGATGAACTCGCGGACGGTCCGTCCCCTGGAAATCCGCGCGATGAACATGCCGACGAACGGCGACCACGAGATCCACCAGCCCCAGTAGAACAGCGTCCACGTCTGCTGCCAGTCGTTGCCGGCGAACATGTCCGTGCGCAGCGACATCTCCGGCAGCGACTGGACATAGTGCCCGAGGTTCTCGGCGAAGCCGTTGAGGATGAACACGGTCGGGCCGACGATGAACATGAACACGACGAGCAGGCCCGCGAGGCCGATGTTGAACAGGCTCAGCCGGCGGATGCCCCGGCGAATACCCAGGACCACTGAGATCGTGGCGACCGCCGTGATGGCGGCGACCAGGACCAGCAGCCCGAGCAGGGACAAGGTGTTGCCGGTCAGT
>CAZMXH010000492.1:0-2695 GCA_964570165.1 uncultured Actinomycetes bacterium | reverse complement strand
ACTCGGCGAGCGAAGCCTATGGTCAGCACGTCCGGGTCCAGGACCGAGTCGACCCAGCCGATCTCCGCCTCGCTGGCGCCGCGGTCCCGCCAGGACGCGCGCAGCCGGCGGCGCGCCTCGTTCACCAGCCGGGTGCGCATCGCCCGCTTCGCCGACCAGATCTCGGCGTCGCTGACCTGCTCCCACACCTCGCCGCGCTCGGCGAGCTCAGGCCCCCCGCGGCGGGCCAGCGCCATCATCTCCGGTGCGGTCCAGGTCGGCCCGTGCACGCCGTTGGTGACCGACGTGATGGGCACCTCGTTCTCGTCGAAGGCGGGCCACAGGCCGCTGAACATGCTGCGGCTCACCGCCCCGTGAAGTCGGCTGACGCCGTTCGACCGCTGCGCGAGTCGCAGACCCATCACGGCCATGTTGAACACGTTCGGGTCGCCGCCCGGATAGTCCTCGGCGCCCAGCGCCAGGATGTTCTCGACGGGGACGCCTGGGGTAGCGGTGTCGCCGGCGAAGTACTGCTGGATGAGGTCGCGCGGGAAGAGGTCGATGCCAGCGGGCACCGGGGTGTGCGTAGTGAAGATCGTTCCGGAGCGGGCTGCCTCCAGCGCCGCGCCGTAACCCAGGCCCTGCTCGCTGATCAGCTCGCGAATGCGCTCCAGCCCCAGGAAGCCGGCGTGCCCCTCGTTGGTGTGGAACACCTCCGGGTCCGGCGCCCCGGTTATCCGGCTGTACGCGCGCAGCGCACGCACGCCGCCGACGCCGAGCAGCAGCTCCTGCCGGAGCCGGTGCTCGCCGGTGCCGCCGTACAACCGGTCGGTCACCTCGCGCTCGGCAGGGCCGTTCTCCTCCACGTAGGAGTCGAGCAGCAGCAGCGGCGCGCGGCCTACCTGGGCCACCCAGATCGCGGCGTGGAGCTGGACCCCGCCGGGCAGGCCCACCCGCACCCGCGCCGGCGTGCCGTCCGGCTCCCGCAAGACGGTCAGCGGCAGGTTGTTCGGGTCGGTCACTGGATACCGCTCCTGCTGCCAGCCCTCCCGGGACAGCGACTGGACGAAGTAGCCGTGCCGGTAGAGCAAGCCGACGCCCACGATGGGCACGCCCAGGTCGCTCGCGGCCTTCAGATGGTCGCCGGCGAGAATGCCGAGCCCTCCGGAGTACTGCGGCAGCGCGTGGGTGATGCCGAACTCGGGCGAGAAGTACGCCACCGCGGCCGGAGCGTCGCCGTCGGCGCTCTGGTACCAGCGGTCCTCGGTCAGGTACGACCGGAGGTCCTGGTGCGCCTCCCGCATCTGGGCGAGGAACGCCTCGTCACGAGTCAGTTCCGCAAGCCGTTCGGGGGGAACCTCGCCCAGCAGCTTCACGGGATCGTGTCCCACCTCGTCCCAGCGGTCCGGGGCAACCGCCGCGAAGACTTCCTGCGTAGGCCAGTGCCAGGACCAGCGCAGGTTGGACACCAACTCGCCGAGGGGCTCCAGCGGCTCAGGCAACACGGTACGGACCGTGAGTCGTCGAATCGCACGCACGAGGGGCAACGCTAGCCCGTCCCGCTGCCAGTACCAACGGCGACACCACCGACAACCCGGCGGTGTCGGACCGCGAACCGATACCGCGGCTGTCTGCCCAGGTCACCATAGGTCGATGATGGTCAGCAGCGGAGCTAATCGCCACCGCTTCCGGCAAGGTGCCGCGGCGGGCGGGCCGCCCTGCCGACCCTTGACTAGCTTGACTGAGCCCTCCGATCATCGATGATCATTGTCGGCTGGCCGGACATCCCCCTCGACCGCCGAAGTTCACGCCGGTAGGCAGTACCGTTGCCCCCGATGACCGGACGTATCCCGATCTTCGACGTCTCGCCCCGGGTCAGCTGCGGGCGCTACCCGGCCAAGGCCGTCGTTGGCGAGACCTTCGAGGTTGCCGCAACCGTGTTCCGCGAGGGCCACGACGCCGTCGCAGCCACCGCCGTGCTGCGCGACCAGCAGGGCAGGGAGCGCCAGCGGGTCCGGATGCGGCCCGTCGCCGAGGACAGGTGGGCCGCGGATCTCACACCGGACGGTGAGGGCGACTGGACGTTCAGCATCGAGGGCTGGGCGGACCCGGTCGCGACCTGGCGGCGCAACGCGGAGATCAAGGTCGAGTCCGACATCGACGTGGACCTGGTGTTCACCGAGGGCGCGGACCTCCTGGAGCGTGCCGCCGCCGCGCTGCCCCGAGGCCGCACCGGCGAGCGGCTGCTGCTGCGCGACACGGCCAAGGCGGTCAGGGACGTCCGCCGCCCGCCGCCGGTGCGGCTCGCCGCCGCATTAGCGCCGGACGTCATGGAGATCCTCACCGCGTACCCGCTTCGCGACCTGGTCACCGAGGACGGGCCGTACCCGCTGCGGGTGGAGCGGGAGCGAGCGTTGTACGGCAGTTGGTACGAGTTCTTCCCGCGCTCCGAGGGCGCGCATCGCAACGAGGACGGCTCGTGGACCTCCGGCACCTTCAAGACCGCCGCGGAACGGCTTCCGGCCATCGCGGAGATGGGCTTCGACGTGGTCTACCTGCCGCCCATCCACCCGATCGGCACCACGTTCCGGAAGGGCCCGAACAACACGCTCACCGCGGGCCCCGGGGACCCTGGAGTCCCGTGGGCGATCGGCAGCCCGGAGGGCGGGCATGACGCCGTCCACCCCGATCTGGGCACCCTGGACGACTTCGTGGA
>CAZMXH010000491.1:0-2721 GCA_964570165.1 uncultured Actinomycetes bacterium | reverse complement strand
CGCCGGCGACATCCAGTTCCCCAACGGCATGGTCATCACGCCGGATAACCGGACGCTGATCATCTCCGAGTCGTTCGCCGGAAGGCTCACCGCGTTCGACATCGACGCCGACGGAGGGCTGTCCAACCGTCGGGTCTTCGCCGAAGGACTCGGCCCAGACGGCATCTGTCTCGATGCCGAAGGGGCGGTCTGGGTCGGCACCACCGACGCGAACTCGGTCGTCCGGGTCGCCGAAGGCGGCGAAGTCCTGCAACGCGTCGAACTGCCCGAGACCCGGGCGCCGTTCGCGCTGATGCTCGGCGGACCGGACCGGCGAACCCTGTTCATTCTGACCGCCGAATGGCGGCCAGCCGACGGCCACGTCGCCAACCTCGATCGACTGGCCAACGGGCCACACACCGGAGAGATTCTCACCCTCCCGGTCTCCGTACCCGGCGCCGGCCGGCCATGACCCAGGCGGCCGACGAAGCCGAGTGCTTGCGCAGATCGCTGTTCTCGTCCGCGACCTCCGCAGTCACCTCACCCGCCACTATTAGTCTTAGTGCGCAAATCCACCCATGACAAACCGCGAAACAACAGGTCACGGCCCTGAACTCAGCAGCGGTCGGCAATCGGGAGCCAAGTCAGGCCTGCGGGCCTGATTTTGAACGGAGACACAGCTGTCGACAAGCCGGACGGTAGCGCCGTGGTAACGCTCTTGCCGCGTGACCGTCGATGTCGCGCGAAACGATGAGGACGCGCCGTTGGCCGACGAGGCTCGCGACGCTGGCCACGTCGCGCGTAAGTACACAATGTGGCGCAGTCAGACGACGGCTGATGGGGCTGTGTTCGGGAAGAAGGAGCGCGGCAAGAATCCAAGCCGGGCGCGCCGGCGTACGACGAACTCGTGACACGGAACTTCACCGCCGAGGCCCGGCGGCCTCACCGGGCTGAGACCGATCCGTCGGTCGACCGGCTGGCTAATCACTCGACACTGCGCGTCGGCGGTCGCACGTTGGCGCAGGTGTATACATTGCAGTCACTTGTAGCCATCGCGTCAACACCTGGCTTCGAATCGCCCCGGCCGACCGAGCGGGATGACGGGGCATAACCGGCAGGGGTCCATGCCATCAGCAGCAGAGCCGTCGTTAGATAGGAGCATGGATACGAACCCGACGTACTTCGAGCCAGACGCATTGCGGGGCGTCGTGACCGACCGCGGTCTTGAGTATCTGACCCACGCCATCCAGCCGGGAACGCCGATCGCTTCGGAGGCGTTGATCACCTTCACGGGCCAGGTCCGCCTCAAGCCGGCTGGCCGGTGGATGCCATTCGAGGCAACTGAGAGGATCCGCGCCGGGTCGTCGTTCCAGGTCGACGCACGCGCCCGGCTCGGGCCCTTCAGCGCGAAGATCGAGGACTCCTATGGCGCCGGGGCTGCACGATCCCGCGTACGGCTACAGGGAGTTGTCCCAGTGCGTTCACGGCGCGGCGCCGATCTCGCTCGATCGGCGCGTGGCCGGCTGCTGGTCGAGTCGACCTGGCTTCCGTCGGCTTTTCTTCCCGCGTACGGGGCCCGGTGGTCCACCGCAGACGGGTCCAATACCGTGACGCTTCCGATCGACGGCGAGGATGTCGAGGCCACCATGCAGCTGGGGTCGGACGGCGAGCTCGACGCACTATCGCTGATGCGATGGAGCGACCTGACCGAGGATGGCCACTACGACTGGGTGCCATTCGAGGCAATGGTCGCATCGCACCGGACATTCGGCGGCTACACAATCCCGTCGGAGCTCACGGCCACCTGGGCACCGCGCACCGAGCGAGAGCTCGAGTTCTTCCGTGCTCGCGTCGAAGACGCCCAGTTCGTCCATTAGCTGTATGGCGGATTCGCAGGGCTTTCACAGTCTGCACTCACCTAAGGGCTCAGCGTCGTCCGCGAGTCTGATCGGCGGGGAAGCCATTCCGATGACACGACTCGACGGCGGGCCCCGCCACCTGCACATCACCGAGGCCAGCCGCCGGTACTTGCAGGTGAAGGAATCACATAGGTCCTTGCGTCCGAAAAGCGACGAGTTACCAGGGGTCCGCGCGCACACCGGGCCGACCGAGGACAAGGCCATCGACGCCCTCCTCGCCGCGCACCGCACAGGCGGCTAGCAGTGCGCCCGCACCGGACCCACGTCGCCTGCTACGACCTGGTTCACCGCGCCACTCGAACGGGAGACCCTGGTACTACTCCGCACCGCGCTGCTGAGAGCGACATCTCCGGGGCCACCGCCGGCGCGCTGCCGTACCCGGACGATCACTTCGACGCCGTGGTCTGGGACCAATGCCGACAACACGCTGGAGCGCGGGAGTAACAGGCTGTCCGGATCATGCGCAGCAGGACACTTGCGGAGTTGGTAGTTCAGGCTCTCGATCGCGTTATGGATGTCGCGCACGGTCATCCCACCCGCAGTTTGTTGACGTCTTTGGTGAATGCCTGAGCGGCGAGCCGGAGGCTCTCGGCCATGGCCAGGTACGGCGACCAGGTCTCGGCGAGATAGGCGCCGATCCGCTACGCGCCCGGCTCGTGTGTCGTCGGCCGAAGCCGACCGCTTGGCGGGACCGAATGGCTGGCATCCCCTGGCCAATGCCGCGGTTACCCAAGGGACCGGGTCTACACCCCGGCGGCTGTGCAATTCATCGACCTCGACCAGTTCCCCGATCAACATCGGGCGATAGAAACGTACGCCGCCG
>CAZMXH010000490.1:0-2726 GCA_964570165.1 uncultured Actinomycetes bacterium | reverse complement strand
GACCCCCCCCCTCGGCCCGGCCCGCGGCCGCCGGGCGCGCCCCCCCCGGCGCCGCCCCCACGGCTGCGCCTGCCGAACGTGATCGAACCGCCTCATGCCGAGGTCAGCTCCCGGGCGACCAGTTCGGCGATCTGGGCGGTGTTCAGCGCGGCGCCCTTACGCAGGTTGTCGCCGCAGAGGAACAGGTCCAGCGCGTTCGGGTCGTCCAGCGACTGCCGCACCCGGCCCACCCACGTCGGGTCGGTGCCGACCACGTCAGCCGGCGTCGGGAACTCACCACGCGCCGGATCGTCGTACAGCACGATCCCCGGGGCGTCGCGCAGGATGCCGGCCGCGGTCTCGGCCGTGACCTCGCGCTCGAACACCGCGTGCACCGCCACCGAGTGCACGGTCACCACGGGGACGCGCACGCAGGTCGCCGACACCCGCAGGCTGGGCAGGTCGAGAATCTTGCGGGACTCGTTGCGGACCTTCAGCTCCTCGGAGCTCCACCCGTCGTCCTTCAACGAGCCGGCCCAGGGCACCACGTTCAGCGCCAGCGGCGCCGGGAACGGCCCGAGGTCGTCTCCCACGACCCGCCGAACGTCCCCGGGCTGCGTCCCGAGCTCGCGGTTACCTGCCACCTTGCCGAGCTGGTCGTGCAGCGTTTCGATGCCCGCCTGGCCGGCACCGGAGGCCGCCTGGTACGACGCCGCCACCAGCTCGACCAGCCCTAGCTCCGCGTGCAGGGCGCCGAGCGGCACGATCATCGACAGCGTCGTGCAGTTCGGGTTGGCGATGATCCCCTTGGGGCGCATCCGCGCCGCCCGTGCGTTGACCTCGGGGACGACCAGCGGCACGTCCGGGTCCATCCGGAAGGCCGCCGAGTTGTCGACGACGACCGCGCCGCGCTCCGCCGCCGCAGGCGCCCACTCGGCGGACACCTCGTCCGGAACGTCGAACATCGCGACATCGACGCCCTCGAACACCTCCGGGGCGAGGGCCTGCACCTCGACCTCCTCGCCGCGGACGGACAGCCGCCGGCCGGCCGAACGTGGCGAGGCGACGAGCCTTATCTCCCCCCACACGTCCTCGCGGGTCGAGATGACCTCCCGCATCACGGTCCCCACCGCACCGGTAGCTCCGATCAGGGCGAGCGTCGGCTTGCTCATCGTCCGCTCCCTCCATACACCACGGCCTCGACATCCGCCGCATCGAGCTCGAACGCCCGGTGCACCGCTGAGACGGCCGCGTCCACGTCGTCCTCCCGGACGATGACCGAGATGCGGATCTCCGAGGTCGAGATCATCTCGATGTTGACCCCCGCGTCGGCCAGCGCCGAGAAGAACTGAGCGCTTACGCCAGGATGGCTTCGCATGCCAGCCCCGATAAGGGACACCTTGCCGATGCTGTCGTCATAGCGCAACGACTCGAAGCCGACCTGTTCCTGGATCGCGTTCAGCGCCGCCATCGCCTGCCGTCCGTCGGTCTTCGGCAGCGTGAAAGAGATGTCGGTGCGGTGCGTCGCCGCCGCGGACACGTTCTGCACGATCATGTCGATGTTCGTGCCGGCGTCCGCGACCGCCTGAAAGATCGCCGCGGCCTCGCCCACCTTGTCCGGGACGCCCACGACGGTGATCTTGGCCTCGCTCCTGTCGTGTGCGACCCCGGAGATGATTGGCTGCTCCACCTTGCCTCCTCCTTGTGGGACGTCGCTCGGCGACTGGTCGGACACCCACGTGCCGTCGAGGGTCGAGAAGCTCGACCGGACGTGGATCGGCATATTGAACCGGCGGGCGTACTCAACGCAGCGTAGGTGCAGGATCCGCGCACCGCATGCGGCCATCTCGAGCATCTCCTCGTAGGAGATCTGCGGCAACCGCCTCGCGGTCGGGACGATCCGTGGATCCGCGGTGAACACACCGTCCACGTCAGTGTAGATCTCGCATACGTCGGCGCCGAGTGCGGCGGCCAGCGCCACTGCGGTGGTGTCCGTCCCACCGCGGCCCAACGTGGTGATGTCCTTGCTGTCGGCGCTTACGCCCTGGAAACCGGCCACGATCGGGATGGCGCCCTCGTCCAGCGCCTGCTGGATCCTGCCCGGCGTCACCTTGATGATCCGCGCACTACCGTGGACCGACGTCGTGATCACACCTGCCTGGCTGCCGGTGAAGCTGCGCGCCTCATGTCCAAGGTCGCCGATCGCCATCGCCAACAGCGCCATCGAGATCCGCTCGCCCGCGGTCAGCAACATGTCCAGCTCGCGCGGCGACGGCAACGGCGACACCTGCGCCGCCAGGTCGATCAGCTCATCGGTGGTGTCACCCATGGCCGAGACCGCGACGACCACCTCGTTGCCGGACTTGGCCGCGGCCACCACACGCTGTGCGACCCGCTTGATCGCCGCGGCATCGGCGACGGAGGATCCGCCGTACTTCTGGACGATCAGTCCCACCCGGCGCTCCCCTCCAAGCCTGTGGTCACGTCCTCGTGAGTCTAGGCGACATGGCCACCATGTCGCGGATGGTCCGGATTCCGGAACGCGGGCATCGCCACTAGGCTGCGCAAGTAATCGGCCCGTTCACAGTGCAGGGGAGACATAGTGACGGCCACCGGCATCGAGGCAACCGGTGTGCGGCGCACGTTCGGGGACGTCGTAGCTGTCGCGGACGTCGACCTCAGCGTACCCACCGGCCAGGTGACAGCGCTCGTCGGCCCGAACGGCGCCGGCAAGACGACGCTGCTGC
>CAZMXH010000489.1:0-2729 GCA_964570165.1 uncultured Actinomycetes bacterium | reverse complement strand
GGCCACCTCGTCGACGACTTCATAAACTGTCTTATCGGGCAATCCGACCATGATTACGACGACGACGGGCAATGCCTCCGTCCCATTGCCGACGATCACTCGGCCGGGCGTGACGTCCACTGGCGCAGTCTTGGTCACCTCCAGCGCGAATACTCGTCGGATTAGCGCACGGGCGGTTGGGCTCTGTTGGACTCGCGGCAAGACGGCACGCCGCAGTTGCCGGTAGCCAGGAACACGCCGGGCGGCCTTCACGAGACGGCGCCTGATCATAGGGTCGCATCCTTGGCAGCAAGCAAATCCACAACGGCGTCAATCGCCGCACGAGCGCCGTTGCCCGGATCAGCAGCCTCAACGCCTGCGACCATCTCCCTGCCACGCTCTACGAGGTCGGCTAAGCCCTCGGTGACGGCTGCGGGTGTCGGCATCTCGATGCTGTGTGCCCATCCTTGACTCGCCGCATACGCTGCCCGCGTCCGCTGATCGTCGAGCGCCGTGTCCAGGTTGGGAATGAAGAGCGTGGGGACTCCAAACCGCAGCAACTCGTGGTACGAGTTATAGCCGGCTGCACTTACGGCAAGATCGAACGCATCCAGGTAGCGCGAGAGCGGGAAAGCATTCATTCCGTAGATCCCGCGTCCAAACGTGTGACCCTGCACTGTGAGAGCCGACCGGGCCACGCAGACAGCGGCGCCCAGTTTGGCGAGGCTGTCGGCAACCATACGCAAGGCAGAACTGGTGTCGTTGATATTGCCGGCCCCAAGGGTCACTAGGGCGATCTTGGCATCCTCCGGCAATCCCAGTTCAGACCGGGCGGCTGTACGGCCCAGCAGTTCATCGCGATCCAGGAGTGTGATCGGCCGAACGCGCGTTGCTGGCGCTTCTACGGTGGCCCCCTGGTCGGCGCTGGCTGCGAGGTCGCCGGGTTCGATCACGAGATCGAACCACCCCGCCTTGGCCAGTTGGTCAGCGTTCATGCCAGCCTTCCACATGCCGCGACGGCACCACACCCACGGGACGGTAGGGTGATCGTCCTGGACCGCCCTCATGCCCTCGTAAGGCCACGTACCGTCGAAGACGACAGCAGCTGGGCGCAGCCGTCTGATCGCCTCATTGAGCCGTGCCCGGAAGTAGGCATGCCAGCGTTGCGGCTCGAATTCTGTGGCTTGACGGGAAGGGACGTATTCGTACGGGAAGCCCAAGCTTTCAACGAGCGGTACGGCCTGGGACAACGAGAGGAAGTGCGGGCTGAAGCGGGCGGGGCAGCGCCGAGACATCGCGAGCAGCCGTGTCAGGTGCCCCATTCCCGATCCGTTGCTGGTCACCATGAGGATCCGTTGCCGCTCCACCACTGGTCGGCCGCGGCGGCGGGCCGCGGCGGCGGCTTCGTCCGGCCGCCAGCGTCCGCCATCCGCCGCCTCAGATCTGGTGCCACCAGTCTTGGCTGGCTTGCCCGAGGGATCTCCGATCAGCGCCCGCAGCCTGCGAAGGTGCACATCACCGCTGAAGCGTTCGCGCACGATCCGCTCCGCCTCCGCAACCTGCCTTTCGTACGCGGGTCGGTCGTCGAAGTAGCCGTCCACAATGCGCCGTAGACTTTCCGGTTCGGCGTACACGGCCGCGTCTCCGAAGTCCTCCTCAAGCTCCGGCGGCACCACCGCGAGGACTCCCGTCGTGATCGCCTCAAGAATGGGCCGACGGGACGGTTCGGCCCAGCGCGAGTCGTAGAAATAGACGAAGAAGTCCAAGCTGGCGAGGAACTCCCGGCCACTCAGCGAGTGCGGTGGCAGTACGTCCCAGGCGTCCGGCACAGTGCCCAAAGCCTCGACGATCGCGCCCGGACGGCTCAGAACACGTACCGTCCAGGAGCCGTCGGTGGGATATGCAGCCCTGACAACACGCGGGTCACTCGGCCACGCCAGCGGACCGGTCCCACCGCAGCGCCCGATGACTGGACGGTCTGACCGCCAACTCGTCCTTGACACCCGCCACGCATCAACATCGATGATGTTGACCCAGTCGTCGGTGAGCACTGCGCCACGGGGCAGTTCGTCTGCCAGGCGACCACGAACGTTCCGCCCTACGGGTGCCCAGGTCGGCTCGACTCCGTAGGTGTCGTAGAGCCTCCGCGCGACGTCCGTGGGCGCGTAGCGGCGACTGCCCTTGCCATCTACCGGGGGGACGTTAGCCACGAGAACAATGGAGTCCACATCGACCGCGGGCAGTTCGCGCGCGCCATCCTCCACGACCGCCGGGTGATGGAATACCGCGATCCGAGCGCGCACGCGCGTGCCGGGCAAGATCAGCCTGGCCTTACCATCCTTGATTACTTGCCGCACCCTGGTGTTTGCGGGCGCGACGTGCGACACGAGCCTGCTGTTTACGTGCGCCACTGCGGTGGTGTAACCCGTGCGATGCTGAACCGCGATCTCTTCGGCAAGGCTGCCCGCGGTGTCGCCGCCGAGCCTAAGATCGGCAACGTCGACCAGGTCAGCCTGGATAGTTGAGCGGGAAACAGCATCAGGCACGTCATGGCATGATGCCACCCCAACCGTCCCTTGTGACCCCTTAGCTAGATAAATTTTGCATAATGGGATTGAGCCCGGTTGGGCGATTCGCTTGCGTGCTGTAGCATCGCGGCCGGCGTGAACGCAGGGGGGAGCATTCGCGTGTCATGGGGGGATGTGTCGAACTCATAATGGTGCGAGTCACGTCGGTCGACGGCGGCGCGT
>CAZMXH010000488.1:0-2735 GCA_964570165.1 uncultured Actinomycetes bacterium | reverse complement strand
GGTCATCGCCAAATGGCTGGCGAAGGACTGCGACATCCTCATCTTCGACGAGCCGACGCGCGGCATCGACGTTGGCGCGAAGGAGGAGATCTATGAACTCCTCAAGAACCTCGCCGCCCAGGGCAAGGCGATCATCATGATCTCCTCCGAGCTGCCGGAGATCCTCCGGCTTGCGAACCGGATCGTCGTGATGTGCGAGGGCCGCATCACCGGAGTTCTCGACAACGCCGACGCTGACCAGGAGATCGTGATGCACTACGCCACCCAGGCCGGCGCACACGGAGGCATCTCAGTATGAAGCAGGCCGAGACAGTGGAGCCGGGCGCCCGTCCCGAGCCCCAGGAAAGGGTCGCCAGCGGGCCGGCGCCCATCGCCTTCCTGCGCCGACAGCTGCAGCAGCTTCTCGCGTTCGGCGGCCTGATCGCCATCGTGACCTTCTTTTCGCTGGCCAATCCGAACTTCCTCAGTTGGTCGAACATCACCAGCGGCGTCCTACTGTCCTCGGCGGTGGTGGGGATCCTCGCGCTTGGAACCACGTTCGTCATCATCACCGCGGGAATCGAGCTGTCGCTGGGCACCGGGATGACGCTTGCCGCGGTGATGACCGGCGTGTTTCTCACCTTCTGGGGGCTGCCTCTGATCGTCGGCGTCGTCGGTGGCATCCTGACGGGCGCGGTCATCGGGCTGATCAACGGATTAAACGTCGCCATCCTCAAGATCCCTCCGTTGATCGCGACGCTGGCGATGATTGTACTCGTGGAGGTCCGGTGCCTGGTCATCTCGGGCACGGCGCCGATCTACTTCACCGACGTCGACGGGTTCGGCGCCATCTCCTCGGGGAGGCCGCTCGGGATCCCCAATGCGGTAGCCATCCTGTTCGCGCTGACCCTGATCGGCGCGGTCCTGCTGCGGAAGACCATCCTCGGCCGCTACACCTTCGCGATCGGCAGCAACGAGGATGCCGCGGCGCTTTCGGGAGTCAACGTCAAGAAGTGGAAGATCATCATCTACACGTTGTCCGGTGCCTTCATGGGCATTGCCGGCGTCGTGATCGCGGCCCGCCTCAACTCGGCTCAGCCGGCTCTCGGTGTCGGATACGAGCTACAGGCCATCGCGGCGGTGGTCATCGGTGGCACGTCGCTACAAGGCGGCAAGGGCAGCGTAGTCGGCACCCTCATCGGTGCACTGATCGTGGGCACCGTGACTAACGGTCTCCGCATCATGTCCATCCCGCAGGAGTGGCAGACCGTCATCCTCGGGCTGGTGATCCTGGTGGCGGTCTACACCGACAGCCTCCGTCGCCGCAAGGAGGGTTGACGTCGCACGGCCGGCAGCCCCCGTCCCAGTCTGAACACCAACGAATCCGGAGGAACTGAGGATGAGAAAGCACAAGGTCGGTCTCGTCGGCCTGCTCGCGTCGACCGTCCTCGTCATGGCCGCGTGTGGCGGCGACGGCGACGAGGCGGGAATGACCGAGGACGCGGTAGCCGAGGGTGGAGCCGAAGGCGCCGACATCGCCCTGGTGTCGAAGGGCTTTCAGCACCAGTTCTGGCAGGCGGTCCAGCAGGGCGCGGAGCAAGCGGCGGACGAGTTCGGCGTTTCCATCACGTTCGAGGGCCCGGATGACGAGACCCAGGTCGCGCAACAGATGGACCAGCTCCGGGCGGCCATGGACCGCAACCCGGACGCGCTCGGCTTCGCGGCACTGGACAGCGAGGCGGCGGCTCCCCTCATGGACGAGGCTGCAGAGCGGGGCATCCCTGTCATCGCCTTCGACTCTGGCGTCGACAGCGAGGTTCCGCTGACCACGGCCGCCACCGACAACGTCGCCGCCGCTGCGCACGCTGCCGAGCAGCTCGTCGAGCTGATCGGCGGTGAGGGCAAGGTGGCGGCCATCATCCACGATCAGACGAGCGTCACCGGCATCGACCGGCGCGATGGCTTCGTCCAGTACATCGAGGAAAACGCTCCCGACGTCGAGATCGTCGACATCCAGTACGGCGCCGGCGACCACCTCGAGTCGACGAACCTCGCCACGGCGATCCTTGAAGGCAATCCGGACCTCGACGGTTTCTTCGGCGCGAACGAGGGCTCCGCGATCGGTGTGATCAACGCGATCCGGGAGACCGGCCGGGTAGGCGACGTGGTGGTCGTCGGCTTCGACTCCGGCCAGCAGCAGATCGAGGCCATCGAGGACGGCACGATGGCTGGCGCGATCACACAGAACCCGATCGGCATCGGCTACGAGACCGTGAAGGCGGCAGTCGACGCCCTGAACGGCGAGGAGCTGCCCGAGACAATCGACACCGGCTTCTACTGGTACGACCAGTCCAACATTGACGACGAGGAGATCCGGGCTGTCCTCTACGAGTAGTCACGACAGCGGTCCGATCGGACTGTGGCGCGTCGCGCTCGACGGGAAGACGGGCCTAGCGCGTGGTCCAGTCGTCGCGGGCCCGACCGGACTGCTCGCCGGCACGTCGCTGGACGAGTCGCTCGCCGGCACCGGCCAGACGCTCGCCGGAGCGTTGGCAGGGCCGGCGAGCTGGCCGGTGTATCCGGACAAGCGGTCCTAAGGAGGCGGCGTGATGGAGTTCGACGGACTCGCGGCGCTGGTGACGGGCGGCGGATCCGGCATCGGGTTGGCCACGGCGCGGTTGCTCAGCGCCCGCGGCGCCTCGGTGGCGTGCCTGGACGTCGATGTCGCCGGGGTCCCCGAGTCGCTGACCGGTGTC
>CAZMXH010000487.1:0-2741 GCA_964570165.1 uncultured Actinomycetes bacterium | reverse complement strand
GCATCATCGTCATCGACTTCATCGACATGGTGCTGGAGGCGAACCGCGATCTCGTGCTGCGCAGGCTGGTGGAGTGCCTCGGCAGGGACCGGACGAAGCACCAGGTCGCGGAGGTGACCTCGCTCGGGCTGGTGCAGATGACCCGCAAGCGGATCGGTACCGGCCTGCTCGAGGCGTTCAGCGAGGTCTGCGAGCACTGCAACGGCCGCGGGCTGCTCGTGCACTCCGAGCCCGTCGATACGTCGGCGAGGCGGGGAGACGAGCGGTCCGGCCGGTCGGGTCGCCGGGAAAGGCGGCGCAAGGGCGACAAGAGCAAGGCGAGCGCGTCCGCGGTGACGGCGGAGGTCACGCCCAAGCTTGAGGCGACGGCAACGCCCGGGCAGGCGTCGCCCGCGGACCTGATCCCGGTCGACCCCGCCGCCACTACTGCCGCCGAATGATCACGTAAACCACCCGGTTACGAGGTTGACTAGGCCTCTGGGCCTGGTGAGGGGCATATTGACCTGCTGACAGTGCTGCGCGGGGCGGCACGCGGTTTGACCTGATCGCCGGGCACTCCGTACCCTTGGTCGTTGGCGCGCCATCGCGCTACCAATCCACGCGCCCACTGTGCCTGCGGCACGGTGCGCCTGAACGGCCCGACACGACAGAGAGTGAGCTCGCGGTGTACGCGATCGTCCGTAGCGGAGGCACCCAGCAGAAGGTGTCCGTCGGTGATGTGATCGACATCGACCGGATCGACGGTGCGGTCGGTACCAGCGTTACGCTGCCCGCGGTCCTGCTGGTGGACGGCAAGAAGGTGACGTCCGACCCGGGTAAACTTGGTAAGGCGTCGGTCACCGCCGAGATCGTGGGGACCAGCAAGGGCCCGAAGATCAGGATCCAGCACTTCAGGAACAAGACCGGTTACCGCCGCCGCCTGGGTCATCGCCAGTCGTACACCCGGGTCAAGGTCACCGGCATAGAGACTTAAGGAAGTTGACATCATGGCTCACAAGAAGGGCGCCTCGTCCTCGCGGAACGGGCGCGACTCCAACGCCAAGCGCCTCGGCGTGAAGCGTTTCGCCGGTCAGATCGTCAACGCGGGCGAGATCATCGTCCGACAGCGCGGCACGCGCTTTCACCCTGGTGACAACGTCGGCCGCGGTGGCGACGACACGTTGTACGCGATGGCCGGAGGTGCGGTGGAGTTCGGCTCCCGCCGCGGCCGCAAGATCGTCAGCGTCGTTCCCGCGGGCGAGTAGTCGCGGTAACCACGACCTAAGGGGGCGGGTCGGTCTGGGCGAACGGCCCGCCCGTTCCGCGTTCGGCAGGTGAGTGGGGCGATGGCGATTCCCTCGTTCGTCGACCGTGTCCTGCTGCACGTCACCGCCGGGAATGGCGGCCACGGGTCGGTGTCTATCCATCGTGAGAAGTTCAAGCCTCTCGGTGGACCGGACGGTGGCAACGGCGGAGATGGCGGTGATGTCGTCCTGGTCGTCGATCCGGAGACGACCACCCTGCTCGACTACCATCGCTCGCCGCACCGGCGGGCGGGCAACGGCGCCCCAGGTCAGGGTGGTAACCGCAACGGCGCGCGGGGCGCCGACTGCGTCCTTCCGGTGCCCGACGGCACGGTCGTGTCAACGCCGGACGGTGAGCCGCTCGCCGATCTCGTCGGCGCGGGCACCAGGTTCGTCGTCGCGCGAGGCGGCAAGGGCGGTCTCGGCAACGCGGCGCTTGCCAGCCCGCGGCGGAAGGCTCCGGGATTCGCACTGCGCGGCGAACCCGGGGAACGTCGCGACGTCGTGCTGGAACTGAAGACGGTCGCCGATGTCGGTCTGGTTGGGTTCCCGAGCGCTGGCAAGTCGTCCCTTGTGGCGGCCATCTCGGCAGCACGGCCGAAGATCGCCGACTATCCGTTCACGACGCTGGCACCGAACCTCGGGGTCGTCGAGGCCGGCGAGGTGCGGTACACGGTGGCCGACGTGCCCGGCCTCATCGAGGGTGCCAGCGAGGGCCGAGGGCTGGGCCACGAGTTCCTGCGGCACATCGAGCGCTGCCGGGCCCTAGTCCACGTGGTCGACTGCGCGACGATCGAGCCCGGGAGGGATCCGCTGACGGATGTGGACGTGGTCGAGCGTGAGCTTGCCTCGTACGGCGGGCTCGAAGACCGGCCCCGCCTGGTGGCGCTCAACAAGATTGACATACCCGACGCGCGGGAGCTGGCCGAACTGGTCCGGCCCGAGCTCGAGGCGCGTGGCTGGCCGGTGTTCGCCATCTCGGCGGCGACTCGCGAGGGACTGCGCGAGCTGACGTTCGCGATGGCCGCCGTGGTGTCCGAGTCCCGCGCGGCCGAGCCGCCGCCGGAGCCCGCGAGGCTGGTGCTGCGGCCGCAGCCGGTCGACGACTCGGGCTTCACCGTGACGAAGGAGGGCGAGCGGTTCCGCGTGCGCGGCGAGAAACCGGAGCGGTGGGTCCATCAGACCGACTTCAGCAACGAAGAGGCGGTCGGCTACCTGGCCGATCGGCTGGCCCGGCTCGGCGTGGAAGACGCGCTGGTCAAGGCGGGCGCCAAACCCGGCGTCGAGGTGCTGATCGGTAGCGAGGAGGACGCGGTGGTCTTCGAATGGGAGCCGTCCATCGAGGCGGGTGCCGAGTTGCTGCATGGCCCGCGAGGAACCGACCGCCGGCTGGACGGCCGCGGGGGGTTGAGTAATTGCGTCAGCTGGGGGTGGGTGAGCACGAGGAAGAGCTCGGGG
>CAZMXH010000486.1:0-2771 GCA_964570165.1 uncultured Actinomycetes bacterium | reverse complement strand
AAAGTGTCCGCGCCGCCAGAGTCGATGCCCACCTCGCCGTCCTGGATCGCGTCCTGGCGCTCAAGGGCAGCTTCGAGGCGGCTAGGTCCCTCGCGACGCGGATCCGAGGTCTCACCGATGGCCGTTGGCACGACGCCTCCTGGGTCGAGCGCCTTGCCGACCACCTCGCCGGCGGCGACGTCGAACGCAAGCTCGCTGAGATCGAAGACTGGGCGCAGGCGTGGGCCGGTGAGCTTCGCAGGATCGCCAGGCAAGCACGGTCACCTGAGGCCGCCGAGGCCGCGGCCGTGGCGCTCGAGTCGTGGGATACCGACGGCTACGCGGCAGCCTGGCCCGCCTTGCAGCGCGGGTGGAGCGCCACTCGGGCCATCGGCGAGCTCGCGGACCTGGAGCAGCAGATGCGTGCCACGGTCCCGGACCTCGTCGACGCCATCGCCGCCGATCCAGACGGCGACGTGTGGAACCAGCGGGCCCATTCCGTCGACGACGCCTACGCCTGGGCCGAATGGGACGCCTGGCTGCGCGGGATCGTCGACCCGTCCGACGAGAGCAGCCTGCGCACCGAGCTGGACCGCACCGACGCGGTCATCAAGCGGCTGCTGCTGCAGATCGCCGCCAACCGCGCCTGGCGGTTCTGCCAGAGTCGGATGACCCTCGCCGAGCAGCAGAACCTCAAGCTCTACGCGACCTCGACCAAGAAGATCGGCAAGGGCACCGGAAAGTATGCCAACCAGCAGCGGCGGGAGGCTCGCAAGGCGCTGGGCAAGGCCCAGACCGCGGTGCCCGCCTGGATCATGCCGTTGCGCTCCGTCGTCGACACCGTGCCGTTCGAGCGCCCCGGCATCTTCGACGTCGTTATCGTCGACGAGGCCAGCCAGTCGGGGCACGAGGCGTTGCTCCTGCTCTGGCTCGGCAAGCGGGTCCTGGTCGTCGGCGACGACGAGCAGATCAGCCCCGAGAGCATCGGCCTCGACCATGAGGGGATCTTCCATCAGCGGGACGAGTTGCTGTACGACCTTCCTACGAAGGCGAACTTCGGACCCACCCACAGCTTTCTCGACCACGCAGAGACCCTCGCTCCGAACCCGGTCACGCTGCTCGAGCATTTCCGCTGCATGCCGGAGATCATCGGCTTCTCCAACGGCCTGTCGTACCATCACCGGCTCCTACCGGTGCGGCAGTTCGGGTTGGACAGGCTGGAGCCGCTCCGCAGCACGTACATCGCGAACGGCAGGCTGACCGGCCGCGGCCAGCGGGCCACGAACAAGCCCGAGGCGATGCAGATCGTCGAGACGATCGAGAAGTGCTGTGCCGACCCCGCCTTTGACGGCAGGTCGATGGGCGTCATCACGTTCCTTGGCAGCGCTCAGGCGCGCCTGATCTCGGACCTGCTGCTCGACCGGCTCGGGCCCATCGAGATGGAGAACCGGGCGCTTCGTGTCGACAAGCCCGAGGCGTTCCAGGGCGACGAGCGGGATGTCATCTTCCTGAGCCTGGTGGCGTCGCCAGAAGGCGAGGACGGCCCGCAACGGATCGGCACGATGGCCAGGCGGTCCGACCAACAGCGCCTCAACGTGGCCGCCAGCCGTGCACGCGACCAGGTGTGGGTCTTCCACAGCGTGCGGCCCGAGAACCTCTCCGGGGGCGATTTCAGGCGGCGGTACCTGGAGTACCTGGCCGAGCCGGTCGTCGACCACATCGACCCGGCGCTGGGCGAGGTGCTCCCGGATGTTCCCCATCCTGCGTTCGAGAGCATCTTCGAGCAGCGGGTGTATCTCGCGATCACCGCTCGCGGCTACCGCGTGCGGCCCCAATACCCGGCAGGGCGGTACCGGATCGACCTGGTGGTACAGGGCGGCTCGGCTCGGCTCGCAGTCGAGTGCGACGGCGATGCCTACCACGACGCCGACACCGAGGCCGACGACATTCTCCGGCAGCGTGAGTTGGAGCGACTCGGCTGGCAGTTCTGGCGTGTTCGTGGCAGCCAGTTCTTCCGGGATCCCGACGCCGCCCTTGCCGGGCTCTGGGGGCTGCTGGACAACTTGGGAATCGAGCCAGAGGCCGCCACGACCCGAGTCACCGTCCACGAAGAGGTCGTCGTACCGAACCTGGACGGACACCACGTCGGCAGCGACGCAGCTATCGCCGACGCGGCCGAGACGGCCGACGAGGCCGAGGCCGACGTTCCGGCCGACACCCACGTCCCACCGACGGTTGCGGTGCCGCCCGGAGCCATCGCGGTCGGGCCCGGGTCACACGCCCGCCTTCAGGAGGAGGCCGAGATCCTGGAGGAGGAACTCCGGCGCGAGCACGACACCGCCGCCGTCGGGGACGCCCGGGTCCGTGCTTCAGTCTCCCGCGAGTGGGAGAAACGCAAGGAACGACTGTTCACGCGCCTGCAGCAGGTACGCTCCGACCTCGACCGCTCGGTCGTGGTGCCCGTCCCGCAACTGGGCAACGAGGCGTGGCCCGGAGCTGTCATCCAGTACCGCGACGAGACCACAGGCAACGTGTACGACGCCGTGGTGAGCGAGGTCGACCTCGCCGATGAGACATACGAGCGGGTCAGCCCCAACTCACCGCTCGGCAAACTGCTCACCGGTGCACGAGCCGGGCAGCGCCTGTCCTACACGAAACCCAACGGCGAGCCGGTTGTCATGGAGATCGTGGCCGTCACAGACTGACCGCGACCGCCGTTCGGGCCGCCTTCGCACATTTGGCAACCACGATCCCCCGATGTGGGCATTAACCCGGCGGGAGCGAAGCTCCTC
>CAZMXH010000485.1:0-2775 GCA_964570165.1 uncultured Actinomycetes bacterium | reverse complement strand
CACGTCCGTGGAGCAGGTCGAGGAGATCGTCGCCGCGATCGTGGGCGCGGTGCGGTCGGGGCGGCTGCCGTACGAGCGGCTGGCCGAGGCGGCGGGCCGGGTGGCGGGGCTGGCCGGCTGGGTGGACGCAACCGACGGTCTCGGCGCGGTACGCCGCGCGGAGGAGGGGAAGGGAGAGCCCGCCGAAGTCCGGGCGGCACGGCAGGCCCTCGAAGCCCGCGGCGTGGTGACGTTGCGGTCGGCACCGCTCGTGCTCGAACTGCAGGACGAACCCACGCTCGCCGCGGGCGCCGTGCCGTGGGGGATGGGCGAGCCGCTGGCAGCGCGGTTCCCCGGCACGGTCGTCGTGGCGGTGCACGAGCACGGGATCCGGCCGGAGCGCGCCGTCGCCGAGCATCCCGGGCGGCCGGTCGTCGTCTCGGCCCGGGGCACGCGGCGCGTGCATTGGCAGCGAGCGGCGGTGCTGGCGGTGCGACGCGCCCGTCCGGACGCGATCGTCGTCGACCACGGGCTGCCCGCTGTCGGAGGGTTCGGCGAGCCGTACCTGCTGACCTACGGCGCCTCCCGGGTGTCCGCGGAGGCGGCCGCTGACCTCCTCGCCGATCATGCCGCCTCCGCTCGACACGCCGATCTGCTGGACTGGTCCGTCACCGACGGCGACTAGGCACAGCGGTGACGGCACGCCGTTTTCACCGAGGGTGCCGCGGCTTGACGTGTCGCTCCGCGCGTAGGATGCGGCGTGGTCCGCCATCCCAACCGGTAACGAGGAAAGAACCGTGCTGCCCTTCCGCCGCGCCGCCGCCGTCGCGCTCAGTGCCGCTCTCGCCGGCTTGGTCACCGCATGTGACGCCGAGCAGCTCGGCGCTGCCGCCGTGGTGGGGGGCGAGCGGATCACAGTCATGGAGCTACAGGACGAGGTGCGCGAGGTCACGCGCATCGCGGGCAGGGACGTGACGGCAGACCAGTCGACGGTTCAGGCGACCGTGCTCAACCGGATGATCAATCACCGCCTGGGCGACACGGTCGCCGAACTGGCGGACGTCACGGTCACCGAAGCGGAGGTCGACGAGTTCATCGCCGAGCAGCTCCGCCCTCAGGCACCGGAGGGCGACCTGACACAACTGCTCGCACAGAACCTGCTGACCGAGGACTCGCTGCGGTACGCGGTCCGCGAGGCGCTGCTCATCGAGAAGGTGGGGGGCAACGACGCCTATGTCGAGCTGCTGGCGGAGGCGTCGGAGAAGGACGGCGTCGAGGTGAGCCCGAGGTACGGAACGTGGACGGGCACCATGCTGGATACCGAGGTCAGCGGCTCCATCTCGGTGCCTGCCGCGGAGCTCGCGCAGGACGCGCCGACGGGCCAGTGAGCGCCGCACGCCTCGTCCTGCTGATCACCAGCCCCCGTGTTGCCCCAGGGCTGCTGACCGCCGAGGCGTGGGACATCGTGCGGTCGGCCCGGGTGCTCGCGGCCGACGCCGACCACCCGCAGGCCGACGCGCTGGCCGCCGCAGGTGTCGAGATCGAGGCGATCGGGCCGCCGGAGGCGAGGAACCTGGTCGGCCTCGCTGAGAGCGGCACGGTGGTGTGGCTCGGCTCGCCGGACGGGGATCCGGGGCTCACCGACGGCCTGGCCGCCGAGGTCGCCACGCGAGCGACGCGCGGCGAACCGCATCCCGAGGTCGAGGTGGTCATGGGCTCGTACGACCTGCCGGGGGCGCGGCTGCTCGATCTCGTCACGGTCATGGACCGGCTCCGGTCTCCCGGCGGCTGCCCATGGGACCGCGAGCAGACGCACCGGTCGCTCGCCCCCTACCTCATCGAGGAGGCCTACGAGACGCTGGAGGCCATCGAGACACACCCGGAGCACCTTCGCGAGGAACTCGGTGATCTGTTGCTTCAGGTCGTCTTCCACGCTCGCATCGCCGAGGAGCAGGACACCAACCCCTACTCCATCGACGATGTGGCGGCTGGCATCGTGAGCAAGCTGGTCAGCCGCCATCCGCACGTGTTCGGCGACGCGGACGCGCCGACCGCCGCACACGTCGAAGCGCGGTGGGAGGAGCTGAAGGCGGCCGAGAAGGGCCGGGAGTCCGCCCTGGACGGCATTCCCGCCGCGATGCCCGCGCTGTCGCTCGCGGCCAAGACGATCGGCCGTGCGTCCCGGGCCGGGGTCACTCCCGAGATCCCCGCCATCGATCCCGGGTTGCCGATTGGCACGCTGCTGCTGGCGGTCGTCGCCCGCGCCCACGAGCAGGGTGTGGATGCCGAGCAGGAACTCCGGGAGGCCGTCCGCGACTACGCCCGTGCCGTCCGCGAGCTGGAGTCGGGTGGGTAACGTGGCGCGCTCCTCGCGCATCGCGGGAGGTCCCCGATCAGCGGCGGCCCCACCGATAGGCTGCGAAGGTAACGACCGACGACCCGCGAGGAGACCACGTGGCCACGATCGAAGCTGTTGGCGCCCGCGAGATCCTGGACTCGAGGGGTAACCCCACGGTCGAGGTCGAGGTTGCGCTCGATGACGGAACGCTCGCCAGCGCGGCGGTGCCATCCGGGGCGTCGACCGGAGCTTTCGAGGCCGTCGAGCTACGGGACGGCGACAAGGAACGGTACGGCGGCAAGGGCGTGCAGCATGCCGTGACCGGCGTCCTCGATGAGATCGGCCCGGAGCTGCTCGGGTTCGACGCCAGCGAGCAGCGGCTCGTCGACCAGGCGATGATTGATCTGGACGGTACGCCCAACAAGGCGCGGCTCGGCGCCAACGCGATCCTCGGCGTG
>CAZMXH010000484.1:0-2788 GCA_964570165.1 uncultured Actinomycetes bacterium | reverse complement strand
CGACATCGCCCCGATCGTGTCGCTGTACGTCAACGACTTCAACGTCGCCGCCCGCGCGGCCTACGACCGGGTCGGGTTCCGCGAGGTCGGCACGTTCGCGACCGTGCTGTTCTGAGCATCCCGTGGCGGACCAGCCGGCGCCCCGGCAGACTGTGCGGTCATGGACCGGCACCGGATGCTGGTCACCGCGGCCGTTGCGGGCCTGGTGGCGGCGTGCGGCTCGGCGGACATGCCGGCGAAGCGAGGAGACGGGATCGCGCCGCCGGCGCCCGCCCCGGCGGCGACGCGCGTCGTGGCGTCACTGCATCCGCCGCGGGAGTTCACCGTTGTGGCCACCGGCGACGTGGTGCTGCACGAACGGCTGTGGGCGCAGGCGCGCGCCGACGCCGACGCCGACGGGACGTGGAACTTCGCGCCTCAATTGACCAGCGTCAAGCCCGTCGTGAGCGGCGCCGACCTGGCGATCTGCCATCTCGAGACGCCGCTGGCGCCGGAAGGCGGGCCGTACTCCGGATATCCGCTGTTCTCCGGGCCGCCGCAGATCGTTGCCGCCCTGGACGAGACCGGGTACTCCGCGTGCACCACGGCGTCCAACCACACCTTCGACAAGGGCGCGGCAGGTGTCGACGGGACGCTCGATCACCTCGACGACGCGGGCATCGCGCACGCGGGCTCCGCCCGCACGGCCGAGGAGGCCGCCACGCCGACACTCGTCGATGTGAGCACCGACGCGGGCCCGGTTACGGTCGGGCTGCTGTCGTACACCTACACCTTCAACGGTCTGCCGTACCCCAACGGTGAGACGTGGCGGTCGAACCTCATCGACGAGGATGCGATTCTCGACGAGGCCGCGGCGGCGCGCGAGCACGGCGCCGAGTTCGTCATCCTGGCCATGCACTGGGGCAGCGAGTACGTGCACGAGCCCAACCAACTGCAGGAGGAGCTTGCGCCGCGGCTGATCGAGTCCCCAGACATCGACCTGATGCTCGGCCACCACGCCCACGTCGTGCAGCCGGTCGAGAACATCGGCGGCGAGTGGGTGGTGTACGGGATGGGCAACCTGATGGCGGCCCACCGCACCCCAGGGCAGCCGCGGAACGAGGGGCTGCTGGTGCGGTTCACGGTCACCGAGCAGTACGACCCGGCCGGCTTTGCCACCACCGGCGCGGAGTACTCGCCGCTGCTGCAGACCGACGCGTTCCCCGTGGGCGTCGTCGACGTCGCGGCCGCCCTCGACGGGGGAGACCCGGGGACCGCGTCGACCACATGGCTCGAGACCGCATTCGACCGCACGACGGACATTGTCCTGTCCCGGAATGCGGACGAGAACGGGCTGGCGCTGCTGCGCGGCCGGTGAGCAGCTAGCGTCGGCGCCTGCGCCAGGGAGTGATCGGAACGCCGAACGCCAAGTGGGCGGCCACCAGCGCCAGACCCAGCGTGACCAGGTCGAGCCGGCCGAGCGTCACATCGAACAACTCGAGCACGAAGCAGATCAGTGCAAGGACAGCGAGCATGGGGGATCTCCTCCTGTGCTCAGGTGATCGCGGGCGGCTGTCGGCCCGCGTCGATCTCCAGTTGATCGTTCCCGATCTCGCGGGCGGACTAACCCACTGTCCTGCGTCCCCGCCTACCGGCAGGTTGCGCCTCGTCCGGAGCGTCGTGGTGAACTAGGGGACCGTGACCGCCGTCGAGCGCTTCCGCGAACTCCACGATGAAGGCCTGTTCGTCATGCCCAATGCGTGGGACATCGGCTCGGCGAAGCTGCTCGCGCACCTCGGCTTCTCGGCGGTGGCCACGACCAGCTCCGGTCACGCGGCCTCACTCGGCCGGCCTGACCAGCACGTCCGCCGGGATGAGCTGCTGGCACACGCCGAGGCCCTCGCAACGGCCGTCCCAGTCCCAGTGAGCGTGGACGCCGAAGCGTGCTTCCCTGACGAGCCGGGCGGGGTCGCCAGGACGGTGGAGCTGATCGCGGCGACAGGTGCGGCCGGCTGCTCGATCGAGGACTACGACCCCGAGCGAGGGCTGCTGGCACCAGATCTCGCCGTCGAGCGGGTCCGGGAGGCGACGGTGGCGGCGTCCGGCCACGGGCTCGTGCTCACGGCCCGCGCCGAGAACCGGCTCTACGGCGTGGACGACCTCGACGACACGATCGCGCGGCTGACGGCCTATCGCGAGGCGGGGGCCGACGTGCTCTACGCACCGGGCCTCAGGGACGCCGCGGACATCAGACGGGTCGTCGACGCCGTGACCGCGCCGGTGAACGTGCTGGCTGTGCCGGGCGCACCGGCGACAGCTGAGCTTGCCCGCCTCGGCGTGCGCCGGGTCTCGACCGGCGGTGCACTCGCCTGGGTGGCCTACGGTGCGCTCGCCGCGGCCGCCCGCGAGCTGCTCGACCACGGGACGTCCTCCTATCTCGCCGCGACGCTCCAGCCGCCCGATCGGGAGGTATTCTCGGCCGGTCAGCCATAAGGCCGCTTCACTGAGGGAGAGCACCGTGGTCGTGCGGATGTCGACGCTGTTCCTGCGGACACTGCGGGATGACCCGGCGGACGCCGAGGTGCCGAGCCACAAGCTGCTGGTGCGTGCGGGGTACATCCGCCGCGTGGCTCCGGGCATCTTCTCCTGGCTGCCGCTGGGCTACCGCGTCCTCCGCAACATCGAGCGGATCATCCGCGAGGAGATGGACCGCTCGGGAGCGCAGGAGGTCCACTTCCCGGCACTCGTGCCGCGCGAGCCGTACGAGGTGAGCGGTCGGTGGACGACCTATGGCGAGGGCATCTTCCGG
>CAZMXH010000483.1:0-2792 GCA_964570165.1 uncultured Actinomycetes bacterium | reverse complement strand
TCACCGGACGGGCAGCCCGTGGTGGCGATGATGCCGTCGGCGTATTGCGAAAGCAGTTCGCGGTCGGCGCGCGGCTTGTAATAGTAGCCCTCGAGGCTGGCCATGGATGCGATCCGGAACAGGTTGTGCATTCCGGCGGTGGTTTCGGCCAGCAGCGTCATATGCGTGTAGGCCCCGCCTCCGGATACATCGGCCTCACCGCCTTGGTTCCACCGCACCCGCTTCTTATCGAAGCGGCTCGTGCCGGGCGTCAGATATGCCTCCATGCCGATGATGGGTTTGACGCCGGCCCGGCGGGCCTTTGCGTAAAAATCGTAGGCGCCGTGGACGTTACCGTGATCGGTCATGGCGATAGCCGGCATACCCAGTTCGGCGGTCCGCTCAAATAACCCGTCTAACAGCGATGCTCCGTCGAGCATGGAGTACTCGGTGTGCACGTGGAGGTGCACGAAGCTCGCGTCGCGCTTCCTGTCGCGGCGGACCGGTTCGGGCACGGCGACTCACGCCTCCTTCTCGGCGAAGCGACAGCTGGACCGGCGGCCGGCTCGGGGGAAGCAATGCGGCGGCCGCCACTGCGCTGAGTCTAGGTCGCGCCACCGACTGGAGGATGCCCGCCACGCCGTCCCAGGGGCCGTCCGGGCTACATGCGCCAGACTGGTGGCTCGACGGACGTCTCGGCCGCGTCCAGCCCGGCCGTGATGACCGCTTCCATGATCTGCGCGAGCTGCTCCTGGCGCAGGGACGGCGCGCGCGCCGCCATTGCCCGGACGATCTCCGTCTCCCGGGCGGCGTCCCGGCCGGCGCGGCCCGGCACCGCCTTGTACCGCTGCACCTCCGCCGCCAGTCCAACCCGGTACTCGAGCAGCGACGCCAGTACTGCGTCCACCCGGTCGATGGCCTCCCGGCAGCCGGCAAGAGAACCACCGCGTTCCCGCCGGACGAGCGGTGAGAGCAGCGTCGCGGCCTCGCGGGCAGCGTCGACATCCGCGGGCGCGGCCTCCTCTGCCAGCCATACGCCGTCGGCGCCGGCGGCGACCGCGGCCGCAGCCAGCCACGGCGTCGCGCCTACGTCGACGACCACCGGCAGCCCGGAACGCTCCTTGACCTCGGCGATCAGCGCCAGGTCGAGCGCCGGCCGATCGTCCCCGTAGCGCCGGCCGCCGGCCTCGCCGAGGACGACGTCGTCGGTGCCGGCCGAACGAACGTACTCCACTGCGGCAAGCCACTCGTCGACCGTGCAGTGGGCACCGCGGTAGACCACCACCGGCAGTCCCACGCCGCCCACGGCCGTCAACAACCGGAAGTCCTGCATCGACGCGCCCCCCACCACCAGGCCGTCGGCGTAGTTGGCGGCCGCCTCCAGGTCGGCCGCGGAGAACGGCTCGACGAGCAGTGGAGCGGCGGACAGGTCGCGGACCCGCCGCAGCTCCCGGTCGGCCGCGACCGTGCCGTGATGCCGCCGGAGCGTGACGTGCACGATGTGCGCGCCGCGCCGCGGGCCGGCGAAGACGAGGATCGCGCCGCCGCCGATGGTCTCGGTGCCGATGCGAACAGTGCGGCCGCCGCCGATCGACGACTCGGTTGCTGGTGCGCTCACGGGGCTAACTCCTCGGTTCGGTGGCCGGCCCCGGTGGCGACGTGGAGGACACGACCCGAGCCGGCCGCTGCTACGACGAAAGGGCCCAGGCGATGCCTGGAACCCCTAGCCGACTCGGATGGTCTGTACGTCAGGTCTCGCCGACGCAGCCGGCCACCCGAGCCGGCCCCGTAAACGCGAAATACTGCTGACGCACGAGCGGCATGGTACGCGAGCCGTCCGTGATTCGTCTACTGTCCGAGACTCCCGTCTCGAATAGCGGGAGAGACACCGCGCGTCTTTTGGCGATCAGGTTACCCAGGCTTGCCCTTTCGCTGTCCTGGATCACCTGATCGGCGATGTCCAGCAGGCTGGGCGCCCGAGATGTCGGCCGGTCATCCACACCACGCCGAAATCGACCGGGCTCATCCACAGATCTTGCTCCAGTCGGTCGTCCCGGCACCGAAACGGCCACGGTTATTAACCATGACCGCATCGCCCAGCAACGTGTCTGCGGACGGCGACGCCTGGCACGAGGTGCTCAGCGAACAGCATGGGGTCGTCCACCGGTCGGACATCCCGCCTGAGCTGTTTCGGCACGCATCGAGCCGGGTGCGCCGCGGACTGTGGCGACGGCTGTCCCGAGACGTCTTCGTGACGCACAACGGTCCACTGACCGTCGACCAGCAGCTTTGGGCCGTGATAAGGGCTGCACCGCGACACGCGGCGTTGTCCGGTCCGACCGCTCTGGCGCTGGCCGATCTCCGCGGCTTTCCGGCGCACGCCATCCACGTGACAGTGCCGTGCGGCACGTCCATGCCTGACGTGGCAGGCGTGAACATCGCCGTGCACTACTCGCGCTTCCTCGGCCCGGCCGACGTCCACCCTGTTCTTCGTCCTCGCAGGACGAGGGCTGCCCGCAGCGCATTGGACGCCGCAGCGTGGGAGGACAGCGACGCTCGCGCCCGCGCCGTTCTCCTCGCATCGGTGCAGCAGCGCCTGCTGACCTCCCAGCTGCTCGCTGAAGCACTCCCACGCCGGGGTCCATGCCTCCGGCACGCGCTTATCACGGAGACCATCCACGACGCCGCGGGCGGGATCGCATCGGTGCCGGAGCGAGAGTTCGAGCGCATTCGCCAACAGTGGAACCTCCCGAATCCCTCTAGTACTCCAGCCGTAGATCGTGATCTTCATGTTTGGCCGGCTGTTCGGCGTT
>CAZMXH010000482.1:0-2793 GCA_964570165.1 uncultured Actinomycetes bacterium | reverse complement strand
GTTCGACCGTGTGGACCGCCCTGTCGGAGGGTGAGCCTCTGTCGGCGGCGGTCGCTCTCGGTGGGCAGCGTCTGCTGAGTATCGCGATGACCGACCTGCAGTTGGCGAAGACGAAGACCGCCCAGTATCGGCAGGCCCGCGACGACAGCGTCGTCGGCTACCGCAGGGTGCTGACCGGCCTGGAGAACTGTGGCCTGTGTGTGGTCGCCTCGACGCAGCGCTACCACCGCGGGAACCTGCTGCCTATCCACCCCGGCTGCGACTGCGACATCGCGGAGATCCGCGGCGACGTGGACCCCGGGCAGGTGATCGACCCGGAGCGGCTCGAGCAGATGCACGCCGATGTGCAGGCACAGCTCGGCATCGACGCCGACCGGAGCGCCCGGATCCCCGACTACCGGCAGATCACGGTCCGCGATCACGGGGAGTACGGGCCGACGCTGACGTGGCGCCGCCACGACTTCACCGGTCCGTCGGACATCTAATCGTCCCCTCGATGCAGGGGTCAGCCCGACACGGGCGCTTCTATCCGCACCACCCGACACGGGGAGAACCATGGCCGACGACAACGGCGCAACTGCCGACGCCTCGACCGCCGAAGGAAACGAGGGCGCGCACGCATCCGGCGACACGCAGGATGACACGCAGAAGTGGAAGGCGCTAGCGCGCAAGCATGAGGAGCGCGCCAAGGAGAACGCCGCGAAAGCGAAGGCGTACGACGAGTTCGTCGAGTCGCAGAAGACCGAGCAGCAGAAACTGGCCGACGCGAAAGCGGCGGCGGAGAAGCAGGCAGCCGACACGGCGGCCGAGCTGGCGGTCATGCGCGCCGCCGTCAAGTACGGACTCACCGAGGACGATCTCGAGCTGCTCGAGGGCGTGCCGGCTGACCAGGTCGACGCCCGGGCCAAGAAGATCGCCGATCGGCTCGGCGGGCAGCGGAAGACCGCCTTCCCCGACCTTGGCCAGGGGGAACGTGGCCGCGCCTCCGAGCAGAGAAACGACATGAACGCCCTGATTCGGAACGCCTCCGGCAGGGCAAGATAAGGAGCGCTCATCATGGCATTCGACGAATCGACACTGCGCGCCGATGCGCAGGACGGCACCAACCCGCCCGGCGGGCTCATCCCCGAGGACGCCGCCAACACCATCATCAAGGAAGCGACCGAGTCCTCGGCTGTGATGCGACTCGCCCGCCGCCTCCCCAACATGTCCCGCGCCCAGCGGCGACTCCCGGTGCTGTCCGCGCTGCCCACCGCGTACTTCGTGAACGCGGGGCAGGATCCGTCGGACACGCGGCACAAGCGCACCACCAAGATGGAATGGGACGACGTTTTCATCGACGCCGAGGAGATCGCCGTGATCGCCCCGGTGCCGGAGAACGTCCTCGCCGACTCCTCGTTCGAAATCTGGGGCGAGATGCGCCCCGCGATCGCCGAGGCGATCGGGCTCGCGTTCGACCGGGCTGTGCTGTACGGCGACAACGCCCCGAACGTCTGGCCTGATTCGCTGGTCGCGCAGATCAACAGCGCCAACCACGTGGTGCCGGTCGGCAGCGTCGGCACCGACCTCTACGACGACCTGCTCGGCGAGGGCGGCGTGATCTCCTTCGTGGAGGAGGACGGCTACATGGTCAACGGCCACCTGGCCAAGCTGACCATGCGCGCCAAGCTCCGCGGCCTGCGGGACGCCAACACCGGCGTGCCCATCTTCACCACCGACCTGCGGGACCGGCAGACCTACGCCCTCGACGGATCAGAGCTGCTGTTCCCCCGCAATGGGTCGTTCGTGCCCAGCGACGACTACGAGTTGATCTCCGGCGACTGGAGCCGGCTCGTGTTCGCGGTGCGGCAGGACATCACGTGGAAGCTGCTCGACCAGGCGGTCATCACCGACCCGACCGACGGCAACTCGATCGTCTACAACCTCGCGCAGCAGGACATGGTCGCGCTGCGCGTCGTGTTCCGGGCCGGCTGGGCGCTGCCCAACCCGGTCAACCGGGTCAACCCGACAGAAGCGACGCGGCTCCCGTTCGCCGCGCTCGCCTCCGCGTCGGAGTCGGAGTCGTCCTCCTAACTTCGGCACGTCCATCTGAGTAATCGACGAGGGGAGGCCGCCATGGCGCTACCACCGCTGGCCACGGCGGCCGACCTCGCCGACTTCGGGTACGACGAGGACATCGACGACGCCCTGCTGCTCCGCGCATCTGTCCGGGTGCGCCGCTACACCGGCCAGCAGATCACGCCGGGTGTCTCAACGGTGACACTGCCCGCATCCCCGTACCAGTTGCCGCAGCGGCCGGTGCAGGCGGTCACGAGCGTCACCACCGAGCAGGGCGCGCCGCTGCCGCACAGGCTGCTGGCCTGGGGTGTGCTGGAGGTTCCCGGCTGCGGCGGCCCGATCGTGGTGGAGTATGAGCACGGCTACGCCGAGCTGCCGGAGAGTCTGGTGGAGCTGGTGTGCTCGATCGCGTCCCGCATGGCCAACACCCCGGCGGGGGTGCATGCGGGCGCCAGGACGGAGCAGGCGGGCGGCGAGTCGATCACGTGGGGATCCGACGCCTACGGCGGGACCACCGGGCTCACCGAGGCTGAGCGGTCCGAGTTGGACCGGCTTCTGCCCCGCCCCCCTCGAACGACGTGGCTGCGGCCGTGAGCACCCTGTCGTTCAAGAACCAGACCATCACCGTGATCCGCGCTGACCGTATCGACGAACGCGGTGACGAGGTGCTGGACTGGGACAGCGCCGACGAGTGGGACATCGAGCTCGCCGCCCGCAACCACCGCCTGGCCACCC
>CAZMXH010000481.1:0-2794 GCA_964570165.1 uncultured Actinomycetes bacterium | reverse complement strand
GCGCGTGAGCTTGCCCGCAGCGGCGCCCGACAGCCGGTCGCCCGTGCCCACCAGCACCGGCTCAACGTCGCGGCTCCACGTGCCGCTAAGCCACAGGTTCAGCAGCGCCATGACGGCACCGGCCGTGATGATCCAAACCAGCGCCCACACGCCGTAGGTGAGCGCGGGGTTGGTGAGTTGGTTGAGCGCGAGATGGGACAGACCGGCGAAGTACAACACGAGGCTCGCGAGGCTGCCCAGGCCGAGCAGCCGCAGACGCCGGAGGCTCCGGCGCCGGGCAGGGTCCATGCGGTGTGCCGCAGCACCAAAGTGCACGCGAGCGACCAGGCTTGCGACGGGTCCCGCCAGGTATCCGGCGGCCGCGAGGCCGAGGACCACAAGGTGCGCGTAGCCGGTCGCGTACCACGGAGGGGCCGGTGCGGGCCCCGCGGACAGCGTCTGGACCGGCTGTGCCCCCGAGATCTCCGGCAGCGACGTGTCGCGGCCCGCGGCCTGGTCGCCGATCCACGAGGCCAGGGTCTCCAGGTAGCCCGGCGCGAAGGGGCCGTCGGTACCGCTGAGCCGGATCCCGTGCTGGGCATCGGCGAAGTAGCGCACGGTGACGGGTCCGGCGGCGACCTCCCGCGCGATTTGCGGCGCCTGCACAAGCGGCACCGCTGGGTCGTCGGCGCCGTACACCATCAGCATGGGCTGTGACACCTGGCGCAACCACGGCAGCACGTCGAAGTCGACGTAGTCGAGGAGATTGGGCAGCGTTATCGCCATACCGATGCCCTTGGCCACGGCGCGGTTGGCCGGGTCTGGCACATCGAGGCCGCTGAAGGCGGCCAGCGTGGCGTAGGTTCCCTGCTCGGCAGGCGAGACGATGGGAGCCGAAACCATGATGAGGAACGCGATGGTCGAGTCCCGCACCGCTGCCACGGGAGCGATCCACGTCCCTTCGCTCTCGCCGACGAGCCCGATGTTCGCGGGATCGACGTCGGCACGCTTCCGGAGCAGGTCGACGCCGGCGAGGACATCGGCCGCCATGGCCTCGTAGTCGCGGTGCCAGGTGGAGTAGCCGACGGTTCGCTTGTCCAGCACGAGTGACACGACGCCGGCCCTGGCGAGATAGCTGGCCTGCTCGTCGAAACCGGAACGGTGCTTGGTCCCGGCGCCGTGGATGAACACGACGGCAGGGTGCTTGCCGTTCGCTGTAGGCGCGTAGAGCCAACCGTCCAGCGTCTCACCGTCGACCCGGACGCTCACATCCTCCCGCTCGAAGGACGAGGCCACCCGCGGCTCGTCCACCGGCGGCGCCGGCGGGACGTCAGCGAACTCCGGCGGCGTATCGAAGGCGGCCGGTGCCCAAGTTGAGGTGATGGCGTTGCCGGCCACTCCGAGACCGAGAATCGCCACCAGCGTCATGCTCATTAGTCGCCACATGCTTCGTCCAAGGCTAGAGACCGGGGAACCAGGTTGAGGAATCGCCACAGCTGTCGAGGTTGTGAACGCCGACACAGCGGCGTGGAACGGCAGGCCGGGTATAGGGAGTCGAGGACGGCATTCACGCGCCGCACAGCGGCAACGCAGGGCCGCACGATGCGCGTTCTGCCGCCTGATCGGGGTAGAATTGGGTGTCCATCAGGCCGCTCCGGCCCCCTGTGGGGCGTACTTGCCGCTGCGGGGGGCGAGAGCGGCCTGCCCCTGGCAGGAGGTCCCCTACCCGTGACGCAGTCTGATACCCAGGCGGCGGCAGTCGTTGAGCGGCTCGCCGGCTCCTACGACGCCAGCGCGATCACCGTACTCGAAGGTCTGGAGGCGGTGCGCAAGCGGCCTGGGATGTATATCGGTTCCACCGGGGAACGCGGGCTCCACCACCTCGTCGCCGAGGTTGTGGACAACTCGGTCGACGAGGCGCTCGCCGGATATGCCGACCGTATCGACGTAACGCTGCTGGCGGACGGCGGCGTCCGAGTGCGCGACAACGGCCGCGGTATCCCCGTGGACGAGCACCCGCTCGAGCACAGGCCGGCGCTCGAGGTCGTCATGACGACGCTTCACGCCGGCGGCAAGTTCGGCGGCTCCGGCTACAAGGTGTCGGGCGGCCTGCACGGCGTCGGCGTGTCCGTGGTCAACGCACTCTCCCGGCGTCTCGAGGTCGAGGTGGCCCGGGACGGGTACCGCTGGCGGCAGGCGTACGTGTACGGCGTTCCCGAGGGTGACATCGAGCGCGTCGAGCCGACCAGCGAGACGGGTACGGTCACCACGTTCTGGGCGAGCGAGGACATCTTCGAGACCACGGAGTACGACTTCGAAACGCTGTCGACGCGGCTCCGGGAGATGGCCTTCCTCAACAAGGGCCTGCTAATCACGCTGCGGGACGAGCGGCCGCAGAGCGTCGACGAGGGTGCCGACGAGGACGTGGAGACCGACGAGCGCACCGGTCCCCGTGAGGTGCAGTACCGGTACGACGACGGACTGGTCGACTACGTCGCTCACCTCAACCGCGGCAAGGAGCCCATCAACCGCTCGACGATCTACTTCGAGGCGGAGGGCAACGGCGAGCAGCAGCGGCCGATGAGCCTCGAGGTGGCGATGCAGTGGAACACGGGGTTCACCGAGTCGGTCCACACGTTCGCCAACACGATCAACACCCATGAGGGTGGAACACACGAGGAGGGCTTTCGCGCGGCCCTGACATCGCTGGTGAACAGGTTCGCCCGGGAGTGGGGAGTCCTGAAGGAGAAGGACCCGAACCTGACGGGGGACGATGTCAGGGAAGGGTTGACGGCGATCGTCAGCATCAAGGTCG
>CAZMXH010000480.1:0-2818 GCA_964570165.1 uncultured Actinomycetes bacterium | reverse complement strand
GCCGGCCGACGCGAGGGCGGAGCGGGCCGAAGAGGCCGTCGGGTTGGCCCGGGCGAGCGGTGACCCGACGACCGAGGTGGCCGCGCTGGCGGCGTGGTGCGACGCCCGGTCGGGGCCCGACCACACCGAGGCGCGGCTGGAGCGCACCGGCCGGATGATCGACGCCGCCCGGCGGTCCACGGATCCGTCCGGAATGCTGCTCGCCCGGCGACTGCGGGTGGTGGCGCTCGCCGAACGAGGAGAGTTCGCCGCCGTGGAAGCGGAGGTGGACGCGTACGCCCGCACGTCCGACCGCCTCCGGCTGCCGCTCTACGCCTGGCCGGTGCCCGTCTGGCGGGGAGCGCGCGCGCTGATGTCCGGCGACCTGGACGCGACACGCGGCTACGTAGCTGAGGCGGAAGCGCTCGCCGAGCGCGCCGACAGCGCCAATGCCGCCATGGTGACCGCGGTGTTGAAGGCCAACCTGCTCGCCGCGGCCGGCGAGCGGACGCCCCTGGCCGCGGCCATCGACCGCGCGCGGGCGGTCACCAGCCCGTACTACGGCGAGCCGGACGGGCTGGCGTTCCTCTGTGCCGCCGCCGGCCGCGAGGGCGAGGCGCGCCGGATCCTGCGCCGGCGGTTGGAGTCCGGCGTCGAGCGGCCCAAGGACGGTGAGTACGTCGCGGAGCTGTGGCTGCTGGGAGGCGCGGCGGTTGCGCTCAGCGACCCGGATGCGGCGGCCGCGGTGTACAAGGCGCTGCGCCCGTACGGCGGCGCCTGGGCCATCAACGGCATCTTCGGTACCTGCCTCGGCCTGGGTGCTCACCAGCTCGGCCGGCTGGCCGGAATGCTCGGGGACCGCGACCTCGCGCGACGGTGGCTCGAGCAGGCCCGAGATGCCCACGTTCGGGTGGGGGCGTCGCTGCTCGTCGAGCAGACCGACCGGGCGCTGGCGGAGCTGACGCCGGCCGAGGGAGTGGTGCCGGAGGCGAGGGTGGACGCGCCGGAGCGCCCGTCGGGTGAGTTCCGCCGGTCGGGGCGTGTGTGGCACGTCCAATGGGACGGGAAGCCTGCGACGGTGCCGGACTCGAAGGGGATGCGCGACCTCGCGGCGCTGCTGGCCGTCCCAGGCCGCGAGGTGCCCGTGCTCGATCTGGTGGAGGCCGCCGGCGGACCTCCCGCCGCGGCGGCCGGCGGAGACGTGGGGGAGCGGCTGGACAAGCCCGCCCGCGACGCCTACCGGCAGCGGCTGGCCGACATCGAGGACGAGCTCGCGGAGGCCCGGGAGCGGGCGGATGCCGGACGCGTCGACGACCTGCGCAACGAGCAGGAATTCCTCGCCGCGGAGCTGGCCGGCGCACTCGGCCTCGGCGGACGGGCGCGCCGTGTGGGCGACCCCGTCGAACGGGCCCGCAAGGCCGTCACCATGCGTATCCGGACCGCCCTCAAGGCCATCCGGGAGGTCAGCCCGGCCCTGGCCCTGCACCTCGACCGGTCCGTGACGACCGGGCGGATGTGCGCCTACCGCCCGGAGCGCCCGGTCCGCTGGCGGTTGTAGCAGCGACTGAGCTGCACAGCCGCCGCCGAGTCGGCAAACCGATGGCGGGCGACGAGTGGGGTCCCGCAGACTGACACCCGGGGACGCAATCAAGGGGCTGCGTGGTTCGGACGTCTGTCGTCGTACTGATACTGCTGGTAACCGGTGCGGTTGCCTTCGGGTTGAGCCTGCTCGTCCGCCGCTTGTTCCCGCAGCTCGCGTCGGCCGACACCAGCCCGTGGTCGTCGACGTTGTCATACGTGGCGACCGCGTACGGCGTCGTCGTCGGCTTCGCGATCCTCTTCCTGTTCGGCGAGTTCGCCGACGCTCGCGAGGCGGTCGGTCAGGAAGCGACGGCGATCGGTACCGCGTTCGAGGAGGCGCGGCTGTTCCCCGAGGACGCACCGGAGGTCCAGCACGCCCTGATCTGCTATGCCCGGGCGGTCCCCGAGTTCGAGTGGGAGGCCCTTCGCGAGCGGCGTTCCGCGCCGGAGGTGGACCGTGCGTACCGCGACATCGTCCTCGCCTTGAGGGCGGTGGATCAGCCGGCCGACTCGGCGTTTCAGCCGGCGACGGCCACCAATATCGTCGTCCAGGTCGGTAACATCTCAACCGCTCGGGCAACCCGGCTCGTCGCCGCGGAGGACTACCTGCCCGGCATGCTCTGGGTTCTGCTGCTCGGCGGCGGCGTGTTCGTCGTCGGCATGATCTTCGTCGTCACGCTTCCGGAACGCTCGGGCGCCCAGGCGATGCTCGTCAGCCTCTCGGCTACGTTCACGGCCGTGCTGTTGCTGATCATCCTGGCTCTGAGCAACCCCTTCGGCGATGGTGCGGGACGCATCACGCCGCGGCTCATCGAGGAGACCACGGCGGTCATGGAAGATGCGGCACCAGAGGCGGCCGCGCGTCCCTGCGGCTTCAGTCCCTAGCGGACCGCTAGCCGGGCGTCCCGTCGCGCGCGGTTCTCTGGGCGAGGCTCTGGGCTTGCCCTGCGTGCACGTCGCTCACCCACTCCCAGCCGGGCTTGGCCGACGGGCCGATCCGCGGGTCGTCGGGAACACCGCCGTCACGCAGGGTCTGCACGTACGCGCGGTCCTGGTCGATCCGTACGCGTACCTGATCAGATCCGCCGACGGACCCGTGGCCGGGGACGAGGACATCGACGTCGTCCGCCACGCCGTCGAGCAGCCGCAGCGCGGCGAGGTAGTCCTCGATCGGGTCAGCGGTGTCGTTCAGGTCGAGCATCGGGATGAGGACATCGGAGAGCATGTCGCCGGCGACGAGAACCCCGCGCTCCTCAAT
>CAZMXH010000479.1:0-2822 GCA_964570165.1 uncultured Actinomycetes bacterium | reverse complement strand
CAGTTGCGCGCCGCCCGCGTGTTCGCCGGGCAGGTCGCCGCGGACGCGTACCTGCGCGCCGGCGAGCGGCTCCGACTGACCGACCCAGAGGCGGCACTGGCCTGGTTCGACGAGGCCAGTGAGGCGGGTGCGGACGCAGCGGCCCTCGCCGCGGGCCGGGCGGAGGCCGCAGCCCTGCTGGGTCAGCCTGTGACGGCGAACGATGCAGCGGGAGCCGGCAACGAGCGGATCGCGCTGGTGCACGGGGCCGTCGAGGCGCACCACGGCCGCCCCGACCGGGCTGTGACGACCCTGCTGCAGGCCGGCGGCGTTGGCCCAGTCGCCGCCGTCCCGTCGCTAATCTCGCTCGGGCGCCGCAACGAGGCCGCGGAGATCGCCGGGACCGGCGATGGGCCGGTACCGCTCCGCCGCCTGGCCGAAGCGGCCCTCGCCGCGACCGAGCCCGAGCGCGCCGTGCCGCTGTTCATCGAGGCGGCGGAGGCCGTCGAACGCGACTCCCCGGCCATCGTGCTGCCAGACACCCCGCACGCTCTGGGGGCGATTGTCGCGGTTGCGGCGGGCGACGCGAACACCGCGGAGCGGCTGCTCGCCGCGGCGGCGTCCGCCGGCGTGGGCGGGCCGGTCGCCGCCGACCGCCACCGCCTGCTGCTCGCCTGGGCGCGCCTGCGGGCCGGCCGCTACGATGCCGCGCTCGCGGAGTTGCAGCGGCAGGAGGACGCGCTAGCCGGCCGGGAGCGGCTGCTTCGCGCCTGCCTCGCCGCCGGGATCGCGCGCCGGTCGGGCGATGTGGCCGCACTGCGGGACGCGTGGAGCGACGCCGAGCAGGCGCTCGCTCGGCGGGCCGTCGACCTGTTCAGCCTCGAGTACGTCGAGGAACTCGTGGTGGCGGCCGCGCGGCTGGGCAAGGCGCACCGCGCGGCAGGCGTCATCGACGACCTGCACCGCATCGTGGGCGAGCTGGGCCGGCCCTCCTCCTGGGCGGCCACGCTGGGGTGGGTACACCTACAGGCCGCGGTCGTGCTGGATGACGCGACGGCGACGACGCGAGCAGCCGCGGATATGGCCGCGCTCTCTGGGCTGGCCGATCGCCAGCGCGCACAGCGCGATGCGGCACTGTGCTGGGCAGACGTGCTCGCGGGCAAGGTCGACAGGGACGCTGTGCTGGCCGCGGCCGATGGGCTGGACCGCGCTGAGTTGCCATGGGAGGCGTCACGGCTGGCGGGCCAGGCGGCCATCCGGACGGACGATCCGGACGACGCTCGTCGCCTTCTGGAGCGGGCACGGGCGTTCGGGCACGACCGACCGGCCGCGGGGACGGGGGCACCGTCCGGGCCGTTGTCCGACCGGGAGATCGAGATCAGCCGCCTCGTCCTGGCCGGTCGCACACACCGGGAGATCGGCTCCCAGCTGTACATCTCGCCGAAGACGGTTGAGCATCACGTCGCCCGCATCCGCACCAAGCTGGGGGTGCGTACCCGCGCGGAACTCGTGGCTGCGCTGCAGAAGCTTGTCGGCGGCACTAGTTAACCAGGCCCCTAAAGGAGTCTAATGATGTTGGGGGTTGCCCCGATGTCGGGGAAACGTGGTCGGCTGCACGATCTAGGCATGCGCTCGACCAACCCGGATCGGGCACGGCTGCCAGGGAGGGCAGAGCAATGGCTGTGGACGTCGCGCAGGCGATCAAGGACCTCATCCAGCGGATTCTGGGTGACAGGGACACCGCGCTGCAGTACGTGGAGGACCCGGAAGGCACGCTCGCCGCACAGGGCATCACCGACGGCGATCTGAGCAACCTGGACATGTTCCAGCTGGTGTCGGACACCTGCGGGAACGTGCCGGGTCTGCAGAACTACGGACCCAGCTACAGCACGTCGAGCGGTGGCAGCGCCTCGGGAGGCGGCGGCGGAGGCTCGTACCAGCCGCCACCCGCGGCCGCGACCGGCTCCTCCGTCGACCAGGTCATGCAGCACCTCAACTACGTGACCTACGTCGCGTACGAGGGTGACGAGACGATCACCACCATCATCGACGAGTCCACGCACATCGACCAGTCGCAGAACGTCAACGTGGACGTCGAGGGGGATCTGCGCGGGGACATCACGGTCGACTCGCACGACACGAACGTGAACGCGACCGGCGACGAGTCCGCCGCTGCCCTCGGCAGCGCGGTCTCCGGCGACCAGTCGGCGGCGTCGGTCCACGGCCCCGCCGTCTCGGGCGACGAGAACCTGGTGAACACCGGCACGAACTTCGGGCAGCAGAACACCGGGGACAACGCGGCGCAGGGCGTCGCGCTCGGCGGGAACGTGAACCAGAACACCGGCGAGTTCACCGGCATCCAGACCGGCGGCAGCGCCGACGTCAGCGCCGGCTCGGTGGCGTTCGGCGACGGCGACGCGTACAGCGCCCAGGTGGGAGACGTGCAGGAAGGCGGCGCCTTCGCCATGGGCGGGGACGCGTCGGGCTACAAGTCCGACGACGACTCGTTCGAGGTCGGCGACGTCCAGGTCACCAACGTCAACGCTGGAGGCGACGCAAAGGTCCAGACCGAGCAGGGGCCCGGCGACGCTCTCCAGGACTCTATCGAGGTGGGCGACGTCAACCTCGGCGCCACGCCTCGTATCGAGGCCGCGTTCCGGGAGGGGGGCGGCGAGGAGAGCAACGGCGGCGGGGAGCCGATATCCGAGTAGCTCGTCAGCGACGACCGTCAGCGGGCCAGCGTGCCGTCCCGGCCGCGGGCCCGCTGACGCACTGTTCAGCAACGACCTGGAGTTGACCCGTGACCGAGAACACGCGACCGCAGGAGGCGAGCCCCGCGCTGC
>CAZMXH010000478.1:0-2835 GCA_964570165.1 uncultured Actinomycetes bacterium | reverse complement strand
CGACGCGGTCGCCCGGTAGGTCGAGAACAGCAACGCGAGCCGCTCGCGGGCGTACTCGGCCCACAAGCCGTCCGGACCGTTCGGCTCCGGCGGCCCGCTGAGCAGCTCGGCCGGGTACCCGTACTGCCGGGTGGCGGCGAAGGCAGGCGTGTCCGTGACGAACACCGGCCGGAACCCGGCCCCCAGCAGCTGCAGCCGCGCCACCTCGTCGACCGTGGCCTCGACCGTCTCGGCATCCGCGCCGATCATCACGACCAGCACGACGGGCAGCGCCTCCGTCCCGACACCGCCGAGCACGTTGCCCGGCGCGACGTCGACCGGGACGGGCGACGCCGTGTCCACGGCGTACACCTGCCGGACCAGTGAGCGCATCGCCGCGCTACCGCGGAGCGCCCGCAGCAACCGACGCCGCATCGGCCGCACACCGGGCACCTGCTTGAGCCACTGGCGGGTGCGGCCGGACCGCGCGCTCATCTCGCCCTCACCGCCAGCCGCTCCACGGCGGCCATCGCGTCCGCGGCGCCGTTGCCGGGGTCGGCCGCTGCCACACCGGCGACCATCTCCGCGCCGTGCTCCAAGAGCTCGCCGATCAACTTGCCGACGGTGTGCGGCTCCGGCCGCTCAACGGTGTACGCCCACCCGCGGTCGGCGACATACCGTGCCCGCGCGCGCTGGTCGTCGAGCGAGGTGTCCAGGTTGGGCAGGAACAACGTCGGGACGCCGAACCGCAGCAGTTCGTGAAACGAGTTGTAGCCGGCGGCGCTCACCGCCACGTCGAAGGCCGCGTAGCGGCGGGATAGCGGGTACTCGCGCACGACGTGCACATCCTCGGCTGCAGGCCCGACGCGGTTGGCGATCTCCGGCATCGTCACACAGACCTGCGCGCCGAGCGCCCGCAACGGTTCCAGCGCCATCCGAGTGGGGCTTACGGCGTCGCCCACGTTTCCCGCACCGAGCGTCACCAGGGCGGCGGGACGGCCGGGGTCGAGGCCGAGCGCGCGGCGCGCGGCCGACCGGTCGTCCAGGTCCTCCCTGTCGAGCAGCGTCACAGGGCCGATCCGGGTCGCCGGCGCCGCGGCCGTCACTCCCCGGTCGGCCGGTGCCGCGAGGTCCCCCGGCTCGAGGACCAGGTCGAACCACCTGGCCTTGGCCAGTTGGTCGCGGTTGCGGCCCGGGTACCACATGCCCCGCCGGGACCACACCCACGGCACCCGCGGGTGGGCCTTCCTGATCTGCGGGATCCGCTCGTACGGCACGGTCCCGTCGAACACCACAGCCGCTGGCCGCAGCCGGTTGATCGCCTCGGACACCCGGCGCTCGAAGTACTCCTGCCAGCGGGTCGGGGCGAGGCCCGACGCGCTCATCGAGGGCAGGTACTCGTACGGGTAGCCGAACCGCGCCACCACGGGCACCGCCTGGGACAGCGACAGGAAGTACGGCCGGATGCCCTCCCCGGCGCGCGCCGCATAGGCCAGAAGCCGGGTCAGGTGGCCCATCCCGCTGCCGTTGCTGCTCACCAGCAGCACATTCACCGTGTCCCGGGACGGCGGCGGGGCGGACGAGGACGCCGGCACCTCCCGCTGAAGCTGCGCACCCCGGCTGGCGGACGCGGCGCCGCCCGCGGCCGGAGTAGTTCCACCGGGCGGACCGATCAGCTTCGCGAGGCGGGCGACGTGCGCCTCGTGGCCGAACCGTTCCCGCACCAGCCGCTGGCCCTTCGCCGCCTGCTCGTCGTACGCGCGCCGGTCGCCGTACAGCCGCTCAATGAGCGGCCGGACCTCTGCCGGCTCGGCGTACCGGGCGGCGTCGCCAAACGCCGCTGAGAAATGCGGCGGGAGGATCGCCACGGTCCCCGAAGCCAGCGCCTCGAGGATGGTCCGGCCGAAGGCCTCGACCCAGCGCGGGTTGTGGTAGTAGACGAAGAAGTCCAGGCCGGCGAGGAACTCCTGCGGGTTCATCGCGCCGAAGGGGAGCACCTCCCACGAGTCGGGCAGCGCACCCAGCAGTTGCTGTGCCGGGCCGGCCCCGCCGAGCACCCGAACCCGCATCGAGCCGTCGGTCGGGTAGACCGCGCGCTGGGTCGGCGGGTCCGCCGGGCATTTCTGCGGGCTGTTGCGGCTGTGCCGCCCGATCACCGGCCGGTCGGACAGCCAGCCGGTGCGCGGGGCCGCCCACGCGTCGACATCGATGATGTTCACCCAGTCTTCGTCCGTCACCTGGCGCCCCGCCAGGCGGTCCGCCAGCGAGTCGCGGACCAGCGGCCCGATCGGCGCCCACAGCGGCTCCGCCCCGAACAACCGCACCGCCGCATCACGCACGCCGTCCACGCTGTAGTGCTGGTACCTGTCGATGTCGACGGGGCCGGCGTTCGCGACCACGACCACGCGGTCCGCCTCGACGCCGGCGAGTTCCACCTCGGCATGCTCGAGCACCGCAGGGTGCCGTACGACGACCGCTCTCGCCCGAACCCGCTGCTGCGGCAGCACGAGGTCCGCGAGCCCCTGGTCGACGCACCGCCGCAAGGCGGGGTAGACCGGCGACGTCCTCGCCACCAGCGGCCCGTGCAGGTGCAGCAGGCCGGAGGTGTACCCGGCGGCGGCCTGAGCCGTGATCTCCTCCGCCACGCTGGCCGACGTGCCGCCGCTGAAGCGCAGGTCCGACACGTCGAGGACGTCGACGGTCACCTCAGCAGTACGACGGCTGTGCGGCATAACGCACAGATGGTCCCACAATCCCGCTGGCAGGGTACGCCGACCCGGGCGCGGTTCACCGACCGTTCAAGAGCGAAGAATCGGCGCGTCACCTACTCGTAAGGGAACTTTGTCGCACCAAGCG
>CAZMXH010000477.1:0-2866 GCA_964570165.1 uncultured Actinomycetes bacterium | reverse complement strand
GCCGTCTCGCAGCACCGTCGAGTCTGGGATGCCGTGGCACACGACCTCGTTCACGCTGGTGCACAGGGACTTCGGGAACCCGCGGTATCCGAGCGTGGACGGGTACGCGCCGTGGTCGCACAGGAACTCGTGCCCTACCCGGTCAAGCTCGTCGGTGGTGACGCCGGGCTCGACGTGCCGCCCGACCTCCTGGAGGGCCTGGGCCGCGAGCCGGCCGGCCGCCCGCATCCGCTCGATCGTCTCGGCGTCCTTGACCTCCGATCCGGTGAACCGTGCCGGCGCGTTCCGGCCGACGTACTCGGGGCGGGGGATGGACGCTGGGACGATCCGCGGCGGGGATATCCGGCCGGGCTCCACGTGCGTCATGGTGAAAGAGTCTACGGATAGTCCCGGTAGGTCCGGGAATGCTCTACTGGCCGGTGCAACCAGTCGCAAGGAGGACCATGACCGAGCAGGACGAACAGGGGCCGTGGTACTGGTGCCTCGTGCACCAGCGGGTCGAGGGCGCGGCCGGCTGCCCGAACCATCGCCGGCTGGGCCCGTACGACACTCGTGACGAAGCCGCCACCGCGCTCGACCGCGCGCGCGAGCGCACCGAGGCCTGGGACGCCGAGGACGCGGCCGAGTCCGACTGGGGCAACAGCTGACGCTGTCGTTCGATCACGTTCGGCAGGCGGGCCCATGCCGCGCGAGGTCTGCACGCCTGTTGCAGCGTGGGCCCGCCTGCCGAACGTGATCGAACGAGTCCCGCAGCGGGAGGGTCGGTGTCCCGCGGCTGCTACTCGTACGTGTGCTCCGCAGCGGGGAACGATCCCGCAACGACCTCGTCTCCGAAGGCCTGCGCGGCCGTCCGGACCGCACCGCGCACGTCGCCGAACGTCTTCACGAACCGCGGCATCCGGCCGGCCCGCATGCCGGCCATGTCCTGCCAGACCAGGACCTGAGCATCACAGTCGGGGCCCGCACCGATGCCAATGGTGGGGATGCGCAGCGAACTCGTGACCTGGCGGGCGGTGTCCGCGGCGAGCATCTCCAGCACGATGGCGAAGGCGCCGGCCGCCTCGTGTGCCTTCGCGGCCGCCAGCACGCGGGCGGCGTCGTCGCCCCTGCCCTGGACGCGGTAGCCGCCCAGGGCGTTGACGCTTTGCGGTGTGAACCCCACGTGGGCCATGACCGGTATGCCCGCTTCGACGATCTTCTGCACCGTCGGCGCGACGGACTGCCCTCCCTCGAGCTTGACGGCCTGGACGCCGGCCTCCTTCATGAACCGGATGGCGGTGCGCAACCCCTGCTCGGGGCCCAACTGGTACGAGCCGAACGGCAGGTCGCCGACGACGAGGGCCCGCCGCGTCGAGCGGACGACCGCCCGCGCGAGCGGAATCAGCTCATCGACGGTCACCGGGACGGTGTCGGAGTACGCGAACACGTTGTTGCCCGCCGAGTCCCCGACGAGCAGCACCGGGATGCCCGCCTCATCGAAGATCTCGGCGGTGTACATGTCGTACGAGGTGAGCATCGGCCAGCGCTCGCCGCGGTCCTTGGCGAGTTGCAGATCGTTGATCGTGACTCGGCGGGTGAGCTTGCCGCCGTAGAGCGGCTCGGTGGCGGTGGACATCGTCGCCTCCTCATCGTCTCAAGGCCCCTCGGACCGGGGTCCCCTGACGTTTCTAGATCCTGCCACGGGATCGCCCTCTGGGCAGCGGGCTACCCGACACGCCATGCGCGCTGGCGGGCAATGCCATGCGGCAGTTGGCGCGGGCGCTACGGTGATTCGCGAGTGTCGGACACCCCCTTCTCGACGACGATGAGGAGCTAGCTCCATGCCCTTGACCTGGGTTCCCAAGGCGGTCGCCGAAGCGATCGGAGCGTTCACCCTGGTATTCGCAACCGTGCTGGCTGTCAGCAACGGCGCGACCCTCACCGGGGTGGCGCTGGCTTACGGCCTGGCCGTCGGAGTCATGGTCGCGGCGTTGGGGCATGTGTCCGGCGGCCACTTCAATCCGGCGGTGACGCTGGCGTTCCTGCTCGGCCGGCGGATGGAGCCGGCGATGGCCGGCATCTACTGGGGAGCGCAGTTGCTTGGCGGCATGATCGCGGCGGCGCTCGTCGCAGTGACGGTATCCCGGACTTCGGTGGCTGTGGGGACACCCGTCCTGGCCTCCGACATCAACCCCTTCGCCGGCCTCGTGCTGGAGGCCGTCGCCACCTTCTTCGTCGTGCTGGTGACCCTGGGCACGGTGGTTGACCGGCGCGCACCGGCGACGGTGTATCCGCTGGCCATCGGCCTCACCATCACGGTCGGCGTCTACGCGATCGGACCGTTGACCGGTGCCGCCCTCAACCCGGCCCGGGCCTTCGGGCCGGCGCTGATCGGCGGAGAGTGGGGCGGTGTCCTGCCGTGGCTGATCGGGCCGGTGGTCGGGGCCGTGCTGGCCTGGACGGTGCACGAGTACGTGCTGGCGCCGCAGCCCGAGGTGCCCGCCCAGCAGTCCTAGCCGATCGTCGGGGTTCGATCAATGGGGAAGCGGCTCCCGCCACCCGCTGGTGATGGGTACCCGGCGGTCCCGGCCGAAGTTGCGCTCCGTGACCTTGGGACCTGGCGGATACTGGCGGCGCTTGTACTCGGCGGCGTCGACCATCCGGATCACCCGTTGGACGAGCACCGGGTCGAACCCGGCCGCGACGATGTCCGCCGAGCCGCGGTCCTGCTCGACGTACATGTCGAGTATCTGATCGAGAACGTGATAGTCGGGTAGCGAGTCGGTGTCGAGCTGACCGGGCCGCAGCTCCGCACTGGGAGCCTTGTCGATCGAACGCTGCGGGATGGGGGGTGTCTCCCCGCGCTTCTCGGCGACCGCGTTCCGCC
>CAZMXH010000476.1:0-2879 GCA_964570165.1 uncultured Actinomycetes bacterium | reverse complement strand
GACCTCCAGGCCCTTGTTGACCAGGGTCGCGGAGTTGGTGGTGATGACCTTGCCCATCTCCCAGGTGGGGTGGGCGAGCGCCTGCTGCGGCGTGACGTCGCGCAGCTCGTCGCGGGTGCGGCCGCGGAACGGCCCGCCGCTGGCGGTGAGGACGAGCCGCCGAACCTCCTCATGCCTGCCGCCGCGCAGGCACTGGGCGAGCGCGGAGTGCTCGCTGTCGACCGGGACGATCTGGCCCGGCTTGGCACGGGCGGTGACGAGCGGGCCGCCGACGATGAGCGACTCCTTGTTGGCCAGGGCCAGCGTCCTGCCCGCATCGAGCGCGGCCAACGTGGGACGGAGGCCGATCGAGCCGGTGATGCCGTTGAGGACGGTGTCGCACGGGTGCGCGGCGAGTTCGGTGGCGGCCTCGGGGCCGGCGTGCACCTTGGGCACCTGGTAGGCGCCCTTGCTGTAGCCGCGCCGCTGCGCTTCGGCGTAGAGGGCGAGCAGCACGTCCTCGGCGGCGCTCGCCTTCGCCACACCCACGGCCTCGACGCCGAGGTCGAGCGCCTGTCTGGCGAGCGTCTCCGGCTCCGCGCCGCCTGAGGCAAGCCCCACCACGCGGAACCGGTCGGGGTTGCGCTTCACCACTTCGATCGCCTGGGTGCCGATCGAGCCTGTGGAGCCCAGGATCACGACCGTACGCGGCGACTCGCTCATGGCGACCATTCTCCCCCACCGGTGTCGGCACCGCCGTGACACGTCGCCTGCGCCCGCAACCTCGCCGCCGGATGCCTACGCGGTCCGCGAACACGGGTGTGGCGGCCCGCGGAGGGAGTGATGATCGTTGAATGGGCGCATTTCGGTTCGGCCTGGTCTGGCGCGGCGACGGCGACGTGGTGGAGGCCGCTCGTCGCGCCGAGGACGCCGGCTACTCCACCTTGCTCTTCCCGGACCACACCGCCATGGTGGCGCCGATACCGGCGATGGCGGCCGCGGCGGCGGCCACCGACCGGCTGCGGTTGGGGACTCAGGTGGTCAACATCGCGTTCCGGCCGCTCGGCGCCCTCGCCCAGGAAGCCGCAGCCGTCGACCTCATTAGTGGTGGGAGGCTCGAGCTTGGCATCGGAGCGGGGTACGCCGAGGACGAGGTCCGCAGCCTGGGGCTTCCGTTCCCCGGCCATGGGGCCCGGATCCGCGACGTGGAGCGCGCCTTGGGGATCTTGCCGCGGCTGTTCTCCGGCGAGACGGTGACCGAGGAGCCCGGAGCGGGACGGCTCGCTGGTTACCGCCTCGATCCCGTTCCACCGCAGGGCAGCGCCGTACCACTGCTGGTGGGCGGCAACGGCGACCGGATCCTGGAGGTGGCGGCCCGCGGCGCCGACATCGTCCAGTTCACCGGCTTCGCCGCGGGCACGGGCGATCTATCGCACATCACCGCCGACGGTCTGGCCGACCGGGTCGAACACGTACGCAGACACGCTCGGGAGCGGTTCGCCGATCTGGAGCTCAGCGTTCTCGTCCAGTTCGTGCGCCTGACCAGCGACCCCCGAACCGCCGTCGCCGAACTGCTCGGGGACCGGCTCTCGGCCGAGGACGCGCTGGACAGCCCATTCCTCATGTTCGGGTCCGTCGACGCCTTCTGCGATCGGATGTCGGATCTGCGGGAGCGGTTCGGCATCTCGTACTTCACCGTGTTCGACGGCAGGAGCGACGGCTTCGACCAGGTGGTCTCCAGGCTCGCAGGGCGGTAGGCGGCCCCACCAGTCTCAGCTACGCGTCACCAGGTCTGCGGGCCTGCCGCGGTAGGGATGTGCCTGCTGAACGTGATCGAACCTAACCTAGGCCGTTGCGGGCGATGACGTCGCGGTACCAGTGGGCGGAGTCCTTCCAGATCCGCTTCTGGGTGGCGTAGTCGACGTAGATCAGGCCGAACCGGCGCTCGTACCCGTACGACCACTCGAAGTTGTCCAACAGCGACCACGCGAAGTAGCCGCGCACGTCAATTCCGTCGTCGATGGCCGACCCGACAGCTGCGATGTGGTCGTGCAGGTAGCTGATCCGCTGCGGGTCGTGTACCCCGCCGTCCGCGCTCAGCTCGTCGTCGAACGCGGCGCCGTTCTCGGTGACCATGATCGGCAGACCGGGGTACTCGGAGTGCACCCGAGCCAGCAGCTCAGACAGCCCGCTCGGGTCGATGTTCCACCCCATGGCGGTGTACGGCCCGCGAGGACGGAGGAACTCCACCGCGTCGGCGCCCACCCAGGGCGTCGCATCGCCGTCCGCGTGCCCGTCGGCACGGCTCCGCTCGCCGACGCCGTCCCAGGCGCGCACCAGCAGCGACGAGTAGTAGTTCACGCCGAGCACGTCCAGTGAGGCGTTCGCCACCTCCACGTCGCCATCCCGGACGAACGACCAGTCCGACACCTCGGCGGTGTCGGCAAGCAGGTCCTCCGGGTAGGCGCCGTCGAGCATCGGCCCCAGGAACGCGCGGTTGGCCACCGCGTCGATCTGCCGCACGGCGTCCCGGTCCGCCTCGCTGTCTGGGTCGACCGGACGCGGGACGTGCAGGTTGAGCGTGACCGACACCGAAGCGTCCGGGCGTTCACCGCGGATGGCCCGCGCCGCCAGCCCATGCCCCAGGTTCAGGTGGTGCACCGCGGCCAGTGCCGCCGCGGGCTCCGTACGACCGGGCGCGTGCACGCCGGCGGCGTAGCCCAGATAAGCCGTGCACCACGGCTCGTTGAGCGTCGTCCACAGCTGGGCCCGGTCTCCCAGCTCCCGGGCCATGTGCTCGGCGTACTCGGCGAACCGCAGGGCGGTGTCCCGAACCGGCCAGCCCCCGGAGTCCTCGAGCTCCTGCGGCAGGTCCCAGTGGTACAGCGTCACAACCGGCT
>CAZMXH010000475.1:0-2883 GCA_964570165.1 uncultured Actinomycetes bacterium | reverse complement strand
CCCGGGTTGGAGGTACGTACGGTGAAGCGTTGGTCGTTGCCGTTCGGCCGCGCGCGACGGACGGCAAGGCTACGGAGGCCGCACTCGTGGCGGTAGCGGAGGCGCTCGGCGTCAAACGTCGTGATGTGCGTCTCATCTCCGGTGCGAGAAGCCGCACAAAGGTCGTGGAAGTGTCCGGAAACGACGGAATTGTCGAGCGCGCTCGAGCGCTGGTGGGTGGTGGGTCCCGTTGAACTGGCGGCATCGGGCACCCTATTCTCACTGGACTTCATCGATCACTTCGAAAGGCAAGGAGGCCGCCATGGCTGGGACTGGCGAGCAGACCTCTGAGGGCGCCCGTTCTGCTGAGGCTCGCCATGTGGTGGCAGCGAGGAAGTCGGCCTCGGGTAGGACGTCGGCCTCGGTCGACGACGACTCCGGCGGAAACGCCGGCGACTCCGGCGGAAACGCCGGCAAGGGACCCGCTAAGGGGGAGTCCGGCAAGAAGAAGGCAGCTGCTCGCAAGCCGAAGCGCGGCGGCGGCTCGACGCCGCGGAACGCGAAAGTGGCCCCTGAGCGGCTCGCCGTGCGGGCGGATGAGGAGCCGTGGACCGAGGAGGAGCTCGCTGAGGTCCGGGAGTTGCTCAGCCTTGAGGCCGCGCGGCTACGCGAGGAGATCAGCGACGCCGAGGACGGTATCGCGGAGATGCTGCGCACCACCACGGACGTTGGGGGCGAGGACCAAGCGGACGCCGGCTCGAAGACCTTCGAGCGGGAGCACGAGATGTCACTCGCAGCCAGCCACCGCGAGATCCTCGGCCAGACCGAGCGGGCTCTGACCCGCATCGACAACGGCACCTACGGCGTGTGCGAGAACTGCGGGAACCCGATCGGCAAGGCGAGGCTGCAGGCGTTCCCGCGGGCGACCCTGTGCGTGAGATGCAGGGAACGCGAGGAGCGCCGCTGACCGGTGACCCGGCGGCGGCCGCCCCGCCGGGGCGTCGTCGGCTAGGAGTCCTGCTGGCCGTCGCAGGCGCCGTGGCCGTAGCGGACCAGGTGACCAAGGCGATGGCGCTGTCCGCATTGGAAGGCGGGCGAGTGGTCCCTGTCATCGACGGCTTCCTGCAGCTGCGGCTCGTCTGGAACCCCGGCGCCGCGTTCGGCATCGGCTCGAGCCTCACCGTCGTGCTGGCACTGATCGTGGTAGCGGTGATCATTGCGATCCTTACTATGAGCCGCCGGCTGACCAGCGTGCCGTGGGCGATCGCGCTCGGTGGGATGCTCGGCGGAGCGGTGGGCAATCTGGTCGACCGGGTTTTCCGCGAGCCCGGCCCGTTGCGCGGCCACGTGGTCGACTTTCTGGAACTGCCGAACTGGCCGGTGTTCAACGTCGCGGACGCCTCCGTCGTCGCCGGAGCGGTGCTGATCGGGCTGCTCAGCCTGCGCGGCGTCACCTACGACGGCCGGCCGCGGTCGGAGGCGGGCGAGAAGGAGTGAGCGGCCGGCGCACGCTTCCCGTTCCCGAGGGTCTGGAGGGGGAGCGGCTCGATGCCGCGCTGGCCAGGTTGTTCGGCCTGTCCCGCAGCCGCGCCGCCGAGCTCGTGAGATCCGGCCGCGTGCTGGTGGACGGCACCGAGCCGGCCAAGTCCGATCGGGTCCGGGCAGGGTCATTGCTCGACGTCGAGCTGCCTCCGCCAGCGGCACCGCCGGAGGTGGTCCCGCGGCGGGTCGAGGGAATGGGTGTGATCCACGACGACGACGACATCATCGTGGTGGACAAGCCTGTCGGGGTCGCGGTGCACCCGAGCCCCGGGTGGACCGGGCCGACAGTGGTCGGCGGGCTGGCTGCGGCCGGTTTCACCATCGCCACGAGCGGATCGGCGGAACGGCAGGGGGTCGTCCACCGCCTGGACGTGGGCACCAGCGGTGTGCTCGTGGTGGCCAAGTCGGAGCGGGCGTACCGGGACCTGAAGCGGCAGTTCCGCGCCCGGACGGTCGACAAGATCTACCACGCGCTGGTCCAGGGACATCCCGACCCGTTACGGGGAACCGTTGACGCGCCGATAGACCGGCACCCGACCCAGGACCACAAGTGGGCGGTCGTTGCGGGCGGGCGGGAGAGCATCACGCACTACGAGACGCTGGAGGCGTTCCCGGCCGCGAGCCTGCTCGAGATCCGCCTCGAGACGGGCCGGACACACCAGATCCGGGTACACATGAGCGCCTTACGCCACCCGTGCGTCGGCGACCTGACCTACGGTGCTGACCCAGCGCTGGCCGCGCGGCTCGGCCTCACGCGGCAGTGGCTGCACGCTGTGCGGCTCGCGTTCGACCATCCCGCGACCGGCGAACGGGTCGAGTTCTCCTCACCGTACCCGCCGGACCTGCAGCATTCCCTGGATCTGTTGGTCACCTGATCTCCGATATGCCACCTGATCGCCGAGGCTGTAGCGATCAGGTGAACTGGCACCCTCTCCTCGGCGGGCGAGCCAACCTGATCGCGTCCCATCATGTGGACCGCAGTCGATCAGGTGACTCAGCCGGCGTCATGCCGTCGGCTAGGTCATCTGATCATTTGCACCGCAATTCGCCGGCGTCAGCGCCAGCCTCGCGCCATCAACGCACGAGTCAGCGTGTCGCCGACCGACAACGGCCGGTGCCGGACCGTGAAGGAGGTGAACCGGAGGACCGTCCGCTGATCGATGGCGATCTCGTTCATGCGGTCCAGGTCGGCGTCCCAGTTGAGGATGTCCATGTGCGGCATTCCGTCGATCTCAGCGGCGAGCGCGTAGTCCTCCCAGTCGACATCCAGGTAGTACGGACCGTGGCTGCGCCGGATCACGCGCTGCCTAGTACTCCAGCCGTAGATCGTGATCTTGGGCGTGTCGGTGCTGGGTATGGAGC
>CAZMXH010000474.1:0-2890 GCA_964570165.1 uncultured Actinomycetes bacterium | reverse complement strand
GCCTCGCGCCAGGTCCGCGCCGCCGCGGCCGTTCTCGTGGGCGTGGCCGCGGCGACGGTCGTCGGCGGCGCCGCCGGCTGGCTTGCGGGCGCCGTGGCGATGGGTGGTTCCGGGTGGTGGCTTGCCAGACTCCAGCCGCGGGATGTCGTCCGAGCGCGCGAGCTGACGGGCTCGACGCTCCCCCTTGCGGCGGAGCTGCTGGCTGCGGCGCTTGCCGCCGGGTCGTCCCCGGAGCGCGCCGCTGAGGCCGTGGGCCGTGCAGTTGGTCCGCCGCTGGGAACATCTCTGCTGGCAGCGGCAGCGTCGCTGCGGCTGGGCGCGGAGCCGGCCGCGGCATTGGAGCCGCTGCGCCGCGACCCGCAGTTGCGGTCGCTGGGACGAGCGCTCTCGGGAGCCGGCACCCGTGGCAGCTCACCTGTGCGGGCGCTCGAGCGGGAGGCGCAGGATGCGCGCGACGCGCTGCGATGGGCGGCGGAGGCGCGTGCCCGGTCCCTTGGCGCTCGGGCGGCGGCCCCGCTCGGCCTGTGCTTCCTGCCTGCCTTCGTCCTGGTGGGCGTGGTGCCGCTGGTCGTGACCGTCGGCCTGCCGCTGCTGCCCTGAGCTTCTCACCCTGACGCGAACCGGGCGGGTTATCCACACCCAGCCGTCGCGAACCTTCGCTGTCCACAGATCCGGATCGACCGCCCACGAGGCCACCGCCCGCGGCACAGCCTGGATGCGGCGCCGCAACTCGCGGCCCCCGCACCGGCCGGCTGCCGGGAACAAGGAGGTTCCCATGTCCACGATCCGTACAGCGTTCCGCCGCCGGAGCGAGCGCGGGATGACCACTGCGGAGTACGCGGTAGGCACCGTCGCGGCCTGCGGCTTCGCGGGAGTCCTCTACAAGCTGCTCGAGAGCGACACGGTGGTCGGGATGCTCACCGATGTCCTGAGCACGGCCTTCGGGCGGCTCGGATGAGGGGGACGGCGCGGCGCGGGGGGGGGCTTCCCCGCCGGCGCCCGGCCCGCGCATCGCCCTCGGGGCGTGCTCGGCAGCGCGGTGCCGTGACCGCGGAGATCGCCGCGGCGCTGCCTGCCCTGATGCTGGTGGTCGTAGCCGCCATCTGGGCGGTAGCGCTGGGCCTCGCCCAACTCCGGTGCGCTGACGCCGCGAGGGAGGCCGCGCGGGCGGCCGCCCGCGGGGAGCCTACGGCGACCGTTCGCGATGTCGCGCACGCGGTGGCTCCGGCCGGGGCCGCGATGCGGATAGCCGAGCAGGATGGGCTGGTCACCGTGGAGTGCACGGCGCCGCTGCGGCCACCCGTACCGTTCGGCGACCGGCTTCCGGCACCCACCGTCCGGTCGTCGGCCACGGCTGTCGGGGAGGGCCGGTGATCGGGCGGGCCACCCCGACAGCTGCGGCCGGGCGCCGACCTGGCGCACCCGAGCGTGGCGCGGGTTCTGTGCTGGTGCTGGCCGCCGTGATGGTCGTCGTGGCGGTGCTGCTGGCCGTCACCACCCTGGGTTCCGGATACCGCGCACGGCACCGCGCGGCTGCGGCGGCGGATCTCGCCGCCCTCGCGGCCGCAGAGACGCTGCGGTCCGGCGGCGATCCCTGTGCCGCGGCGGACAAGGTAAGCACGGCGAACGACGCCAGGCTGCGGTCGTGTGCCGTCGAGGGGTGGGAGGTCACGGTGGCGGCAGCGGCCTCGATCACCGGACCGCTGCGGCTGCTACCGGATCCGGTGCGCCGCGCACGGGCCGGCTTCGACCGGCCGCCGGTGGTCGCCGAGGTCAAGGTCGGTGAATGGCCGCACCCGGTCGCCGGCGACTACCGGGTCACGGCACGGTTCGGCGACAAGGGCTCCATGTGGGCCTCCGGCCGGCACACCGGTGTCGACTTCGCCGCCGCGCCGGGCACACCGGTGGTCGCGGTCGCGCCGGGCACCGTCGTCGCGGCGGGCGCGTCCGGCGGTCCGTACGGCCGCCGCGTGGTCATCGACCACGGCTCCGTGACCACGCACTACGCCCACCTGTCGGCCGTCCACGTCGTACCGGGCAGCGAGGTCGGCACCGGGCAGCGGATCGGGGCTGTCGGGTCGACGGGCAACACCACCGGGCCGCACCTGCACCTCGAGGTGCGGATCGGCGGGGTCCCGCATGACCCGTACACCGTGCTTCGCGACGCCGGCTGACCGCTTCAGGCCTCCGGAGCTTCGCGCGGTTCCTCCTGGGAGCGGGTCGCACCGGCCGATGCGATGATCACACAGCCGATCGCGACCCACTCCAGGGCGCTCAGGACCTCTCCGACGACGACCAACCCGGCAAGGGCAGCCGCGGCGGGCTCGAGGCTCATCAGGATGCCGAACGGCTGAGCCGGCATCCGCCGCAGGGCCTCGAGCTCGAAGGTGTAGGGGATCACCGAGGACATCAGCCCGATGACGATCCCGATCGCGATCAGCTCCGGCTGCAGCATGGCGGTTCCGCCGGTGCTGACCCCCACGGGAAGAACGAGCACGGCCCCGACGAGGCTCGCGATGGCCAGGCCGGACGACCCGGCGAACCGTTGGCCGGTCGCGGCGCTCAGCAGGATATAGGCCGCCCACGCCGCCGCCGCGACCAGGGCGAATGCGATGCCGGCGACGGTGACGCGGCCGTCCCCCTGGTCCCGGGAGAGCAGGATGACGCCGGTACCGGCCAGCACCACCCACAGCAGGTCGAGCTTGCGCCTGGACAGCACCACCGCGAGGCCGAGCGGCCCGAGGAACTCGATGGTCACGGCGATGCCGAGCGGGATCCGCGAGAACGCCTCGTAGATCGACAAGTTCATCGTGGCCAGAGCGACACCGAAGGCGACGGCCACGGCGAAGTCGGCCGGCCGGTGCTTGCGGAACAGGCCCCGGAGCAGCCG
>CAZMXH010000473.1:0-2915 GCA_964570165.1 uncultured Actinomycetes bacterium | reverse complement strand
GCTTCACTGGCCAGTGCGGCCACCTCGCCGGCGTCGTGTGCCACGGGAGTCTCGCGGCTCGCCAGGTCGTCCGGCCAGCCCGAGCCCGCAGGCACCGGGCTCGAGAACAGGTCACCGGTCACAGGATGCGGGAGCTTAGGACGGTCGTCCGGCATCCGCACATTGTGTCCCACGGCCGCCCGGCGCCCGACGGCTATCCTCCCGCGAGCGACCAGGCGATGCCGTCCAGGATGTCGTGCTCGCTGACGACGACCTCGGCGACGTCCGTCCGGTCGACGATGCACCGCAGCACCAGCGCTCCCGCCGCGATCACGTCGACCCGCCCCGGGTGCATGACCGGGACGGCCGCCCGCTCCGCGCGCGTGGACGACAGCAGCCGGTCGCTGATCGCCCGAACCGCATCGGCCGGTACCCGCGAGTGGTGGATCGCCGCGGCGTCGTAGCGCGGGAGTTCCAGGTGGATCCCGCCGACCGTCGTCACAGAGCCGGCCAGGCCCACCAGGCTGGCGGCATCGCCGAACGGTACCGACCGGGCCGCCTCGTCGAGCGCCGCCTCGATGTCCGCCCGGGCCGCCGCAGCGGCCGCCGGCCCGGGTGGGTCGGACCGGAAATGACGTTCGGTCAACCGGACACATCCGACGTCCACGCTGCTCGCGGCGATCACGTCGGCAGCCCCCAGCACGAGTTCCGTCGAGCCGCCGCCGATGTCGGCGACCAGGTACGGCGGCCGCACGCCGGCCGGCAAGTCGTGCGTCGCTCCTGCGAACGACAGCCGTGCCTCCTCGTCGCCGGTCAGCACCTCGGGCAGGATGCCGAGCAGCCGCCGCACGCCGTGCACGAACTCGTCTGAGTTGGCCGCATCGCGGGTCGCGCTGGTCGCCACCATCCGGACGGCCGACGCGCCCAACTCCTCGACCCGCCGGGCATAGGTCTCGAGCACGGCCATCGTGCGGGCGAGTGCCTCCTGCGACAGCCTTCCCGTTCGGTCGACGCCCTGGCCGAGTCGGACGATCTCCATCCGGCGGTCGACGTCGCGCAGCACCGTGTCGACGTCCGCGACGAGCAGCCGGACCGAGTTCGTGCCGCAGTCGATCGCGGCCACGCGGCGACCGCCTCGCGACCTGTCAGGGTCGGCTGGCGCATCGGTGCTGGCAACCGACTTGTCCGGCCTGACAGGTTGCATTAGGGGACGTCCACGCATGGGCCGGCCTCCCACCACGGCGGCAGTGCGGCCAGCGCCTCGTCGCCGAACGGGTTGACGCCCGGCCCCGCGGCCAGGGCATGAGCCACCAGGGCGTGCAGGCATTTGACGCGGTCGGGCATGCCGCCTGCCGAGACACCGGCAATCTCCGGGACGTGCGCGATCGCCTCGCGGCGATCCAGGTAGTCGCGGTGCGCCCGCTCGTACGCGGCCGCAAGCTCTCCGTCGGACGCGAGGCGCTGCGTCATCTCCGCCATTACGCTCCGTGCCTCCAGCGTCGAGACCGCTGATGTGGCGCGCGGACAGGTCAGGTAGTAGAGGGTCGGGAACGGCGTGCCCTCCGGCAGCCGCGGTTCGGTCTCGACGACATCGGGCAGCCCGCAGCGGCAACGGTGGGCGACCGCCCTCACGCCTCTCGCCGGACGCCCGAGCTGCCGTGACACCGCTGCGATGTCAGCCTGGGAGGCTCGTCCGTCCACCAGGGGCCGGCCACTCACCGCTCGTCCTCGGACGGCTCCGCGTCCGCGGACTTCACCGAGTTCCACAGCCGCGAGTACCAGGGGCCCTCGGGCCGCACCGGCAGCCCGTCCGGGCCGATCTCCGGCTCCGCGGGCTCCTCGGCCTCCTCCACGACCACGTAGGCGGTCTCGTCTGGCATTTTGTACCCGAGGCGCTCGCGCGCTTGCGCGCGCACGTACGCAGGGTCGTCCCACAGCTGCAGCTGCTCCTCGAGCTCGGCGACCTCGGCCTCCAGGCGTTCGCCCTCCGCCTGCAGCTCGGACCGCGCCTGGTGCTGGTCGTACCAGGCGCGCAGCGGGTAGGCGAAGGAGATCGCGAGCGCGACGAGGACGAGCGCGAGAACCGCCGCCCGGCCGGTGAGCGAGACCCGGGGACGGTCCGCTCCGCCGTCGGCCGACGGACCAGGCGCCTCCACGGCGGTACGCCGCTGCTGCCCCGTCGAGGACCGCGAGCGAGCCGGCTTCCCTGGTGCGCCCACGCGCCGGTTGCCGGGTCTGCGACTCGGTCCCGCCATGGTCGCTGCCTACTCGTCGCCCTCGGGAACCCGGAACCTGGGGAACGCCGCGGCTCCTGCGTACCGCGCGGCGTCGTCGAGCTCCTCCTCGATGCGCAGCAGCTGGTTGTACTTGGCAACCCGCTCGGACCGGGCGGGAGCCCCTGTCTTGAGCTGCCCGCTGTTGGTGGCGACCGCCAGGTCCGCGATCGTGGTGTCCTCGGTCTCGCCCGACCGGTGGCTGATCATGCACCGGTACCCCGACCGGTGGGCTAGCTCCACCGCGTCAAGCGTCTCCGTCAGGGTGCCGATCTGGTTGACCTTCACCAGCAGCGCGTTCGCGGCGCCGTCGGCGATGCCGCGCCGCAGTCGCTCCGGGTTCGTGACGAACAGGTCGTCGCCTACGATCTGCAACCGGTCGCCGAGCGCACCGGTCAGTGCGCCCCAGCCGGCCCAGTCGTCCTCGGCGAGCGGATCCTCGAGCGACACCAGCGGGTAGGCGTCCGCGAGACCGCTGTAGTAGGCCGTCAGCTCATCGGCCGTCTTTGTCGCCCCCTCGAAGCGGTAGCCGTCCTCGCTGTAGAACTCGGTGGCGGCGACGTCCAAGGCCAGCGCGACGTCGCGGCCGGGCGTGAGCCCCGCGCGCTCGATCGCCTCGGTGATCAGGTCCAGGGCATCCCGGTTGCTCGGCAGGTTGGGGGC
>CAZMXH010000472.1:0-2916 GCA_964570165.1 uncultured Actinomycetes bacterium | reverse complement strand
CCAGCAGGGTCTTGCCCGTGCCGGGCGGCCCGTAGAGGAGGACGCCCTTCGGGATCTTGGCGCCGACGGCCTGGAACTTGGTCGGCTCGGACAGGAACTCCTTGATCTCCTGCAGTTCCTCGATGGCCTCGTCGCAGCCGGCCACGTCCGCGAACGTGGTCTTCGGCGACTCCTTGGTCTGCAGCTTGGCCTTGTTCCGGCCGAAGCTCATGACCTGGCTGCCGCCCTGCATCCGGCTCAAGAAGAAGATGAACAGCGCGATGAGCAGCAAGAACGGGAGGAATGCGCCGAGCACACTCCAGAGCATGCTGGGTTGGGCGATCTCGACGTCGTAGCCGTCCGGCAACGCTCCGGAGGCGGCCTGCTCCTGCAGCGTGTGCTGCAACTCGATGCCCTGACCCTCGACGTACTGCGACGCGATCTTGTCGCCATCCTTGAGGGTGAGCTCGATGCGGTGCGCGTCGCCGCCGATGACCTTCGCCTGCTGGACGTTCTCAGCCTCGAGCTCCGCGACAACCTGCGCGGTGTCGACCTGCTCGAACTCTTCACCGGAGTCGAGCAGGCGCGTGACGAGCAGCGCCACAAAAGCAAGGATCACGAACCACATCAGTGGTCCGCGAAGAAGTCGCCTACCGTTCATGATGCGGAGCGTTGTGCAGCCCCGTTCCTCCTGCTGGTCGGTCTGCCGTGACGCTGGACCCGGCAACCCTTCCACCGGCAGCGCCCGATGTTACGACGGTACACCGCACCCTGTGTCGGTGCCTATTCGCAACAGATCTACTACCCACGGATGAAAACGCCCATTCCGTCGCCGCTGTTCCCAGGGAGCCACGGTTCTCAGCCGGTTCTCAGCCGTAGACGTGAGGAGCCAAAGTGGCGACCACTCGGAGGTTCCGATACTTCTCCGCGTAGTCGAGACCGTAACCGACGACGAACTCGTTGGGTATGTCGAACCCGACGTAGCGCACGTCCACCGGCCGCTTCGCGGCCTCCGGCTTGCGGAGTAGCGTGCAGGTCTCCACCGACGCCGGCCCCCTGGAGCGCAGGTTCGACACCAGCCAGGACAGGGTCAGGCCGGTGTCGATGATGTCCTCGACGACCAGCACATGCCGGTGGATCACGTCCGTGTCGAGGTCTTTCAGGATCCGCACCACCCCTGACGACCGCGTCCCGGAGCCGTAGGACGAGACGGCCATCCAGTCCGTCTCGACGTGCCGGTGCAGCGCGCGGGACAGGTCGGCCATGATCATCACCGCGCCCTTGAGCACACCTACCAGGAGCAGGTCGAGCCCCTCGTAGTCGCGCTCGATCTCGGCTGCCAGCTCGCCGATCCTGCGTTGGATGTCTGCCTCGGTCAGCAGAACCTTCTCCACATCGGCCGCGACGTTCTCGACATCCACGCAGGGCAGCTTGTCACACCCGAATCGGGACACACTCACCGCCCGGTGGCCAACGTGATCACTCGAGCCCGGCGCGACGCGCGGACCCCTCCTGGAAGATCGACGCCGCGCTGCCCTCGCCACCGCATGACGAGCGCGTCGAGCGCGTCGATGTGACCGGCGGTGAGGTCCGTGGGAGGGCTTCCAGCGGCGATCGCCGCACGGCGCAGCACCCGGGACCGCACGGCGATCGGCAGCGCGGCCAGCTCGGTCACGTCGAGCTGCACGCTGGGAGCCCTCGCCAGCAGGCACCTTTCCTCCGCTCGGTCCGTCCACTGGTCGAGCGCGTCGGCGTCCGCGCGCAACAGGTCGGCGGTACGCGCCAACGCAGCGGAGACACCGGGCCCCAACTCGGCCTCCAGGACCGGCAGGACGCGATGGCGCACCCGGGACCGAGCGTAGGCCGGGTCGACGTTGTCCGGGTCCTCCCACGCGACCAGGCCAGGAGGCAGCGCATCCCGGACGACCTCCCTGGGCAAGGCGAGCAACGGGCGCCGGTAGGGGCCGGAAGCGGCCGCCATGCCGGACAGCGACCGGGCACCCGACCCGCGCGCCAGCCCGAGCAACACCGTCTCGGCCTGGTCCTCCCGCGTGTGCCCCAGCAGCACCGCCGCGCGGTGCCGCGCCGCCACCGCGTCCAGGGCGCTGTACCTCGCTGCCCGAGCTTCAGCTTCCGGGCCGCGCCCTGTCTGCCGGACGAGCACGTGCACCACCTCGACCGGGTCCAGCCCGAGTCCCAACATCGCCGCCGCAACGTCGCGGGCCCGGTCAGCCGACCCCGGCGACAGGCCGTGGTCCACCGTCACCGCGCCCGCGGGCCGCTGGTCTCGTGCCGCCACGTGGGCAACCGCGGCCGCGAGCGCCAGCGAGTCCGGCCCTCCGGAGCACGCCACGAGCACGGGGCAACCGGCGTCCAGCTCGGCCAAGGTCCGCCGGACCGCCCGCCGGACCTCCAGCGTGGCGGTGTTCACCCGCGCGGTGCGCGCGCCGGCCTCGCGCCGACCCTCCCGGACAGCCGGGCCTGGCGGCGCCATGCCTACTGCGACAGCGCCGGCTTGCCGTGCTGGCGGCGCACCCATGCCACCGGATCGGTGATCTCGTCCAGCGACGGCAATGTCTCCGCGGAGTCCCACACCCGGTTGAACCCAGCCATGCCGACGTTGTCGATCACGGTACGGACGAACTTCGCACCATCGCGGTACTGGCGCAGCTTGGCGTCCAGGCCAAGCAACCGGCGCACCGCTTTGTCCACGCCCCTCGCGCTGGTCCGCCGGCGCTGGAACTTCTTCCGGATGGCCTCGACGCTCGGCACGACCTCCGGCCCCACGTCATCCATGACCACCTCGGCGTGCCCCTCGAGCAGCGACATCACGGCCGTCACCCGGTCGATCACCGCCCGCTGCCCCGGCGACTGGACCAGGTCGAGCAGCGAGCGCTCCTTGTACACCACCGGTTCCCGTCGCAGCACGGCCTGCAG
>CAZMXH010000471.1:0-2919 GCA_964570165.1 uncultured Actinomycetes bacterium | reverse complement strand
GACAGTTCACGGATGAGGCAGTGACCATGTAAACGTCGGTGATGCGCCAGGCCGCGGACGCTACTGCTGCACGAACTGCGACTGGTCGGTGACGCTCGACGATGCCGACAATGATCGGCTCCCGCCCTGTGGCAGCTGTGAAAAGGGCTAATCAACCACGTATGCCCGCTGCTAGGTCGCACGTCCGCCAATCTGACTTCCCTGCAAGGCCGGCGGACCGTTACTCCTAGCCGTCGCGCTCCCAGCACCGACACGAAACGGGCTTAAGTCCGCGTGGACCTAGGTCGCCGTGTTGCTCCTCTCGTCATGTGCGTCGCCACTAGGGCCGCTCCGTAGCATGAAGTGTCCTGCCTGTTCACTACCGTGCTCCGTCTCGCGACCGAAGGGCACGACAATGAACCATCGGACACTGCTACTCGTACTCATCGCGGCGGCCGCGGCGCTCGCGGCCTGCACCGCCGACGAGCCGTCTGCTGAACCGATACCCACGGTGACTGCGACCGTAACCGTCGGACCACCGACGCCGGAGCCGACTCCCACGCCCGAATCAACTACCTCGCCAGAGCCGACGCCGGAAACCGAACCCGAGATAGGGATGGAACTGGAGATCTCGGAGACCGGCGGCACGGCGGCCGTGCTCGCCTACGAACAACCCGTGGCGGTTTCGGGTCCGCAGCCGGACGACGCCGGCTATCCAGAAGGGCTTGTCTGGGGCGCTGCGGATGTTCGGGTCTGTGTGCCGGATGTCCCACCGTCTGAAGTGTTCGAGGATGAACAAGTCACCGAAGCCGAAGATCGGTGGTCAGTGTCAACGGCACCGTGGTCGCTCCTCTTTGAGGACGCGTCACTCGTCACGTCTAGTAACACTGGCTACTCCAGCTTTCCGCAGCCCGAGTACCCGTGGGGCGATCAGCCAGTAAGCCTCGGCCAGTGCGTCCGGGGCTGGATTGTTTTCTCAGTCCCGGATGACACGTCCCCGATCGGAGTCCAGTACGCGCCGTCCGGAACGGCACCAGTCACCTGGAGGGTCGCCACCGGCTGACACAGAACCAGGGAATCAGGCTCGTCCAACCCGAAGTCGCACCGTGCGACCTCACAACATTGCGCCACTCCGCGAACGACGCGGCAGAAGCGCGCCTAGACCTGGGCCGCGATGAGCATGCCGAACGCACTCTCATAGCCGCGGATCGGTAGCCGATGTGGGGACGTGGTCGGCTGCACGATTGGCTTAAGCACTTTGCGTGGGGGCGCTGGTTCGAGTCCAGGTACACCCACTAGGTCCAGGGCAGAGCGCATGTGACTCGGGTTACAGCCGTTCGACAGCGGTCACGATGGGGTTTCGAGAAAGTCGAACGTCAGGCCTGAGGTCGGCTCGCGTGGGGCCGGGTCCTTCCGGCGGCCGATCCAGACGTGGGCGGTGCCATCGCTGCCGCGGGCCAAGCGCCACAGCCGCTGGACGCGCAGGCCGGTGCGCGGTGCTTCCTCTTCGTTGAGCCGCCAGGACTCGGCGATGATCCGGCCGCGGTACTGTGGCGCGGCTGCGCTGGCCGACTCCAGCGAGCGGGCCCGCCGCAGGTATACCTGGGTCGAGTTCGGGCCTTGCCCGTCGATCCGCCTGGGGATGTAGGGGACCCAGTGGGGCGCCACGCCCGACGTGAGCCGGTAGGCGGGGAGGCTGCGCACGTCGTCGGGCAACCCCGCGTCGCCGTCGGGTGGCCCGTCGGTGGCCTGCTCGCCGCCCCGTCGCCGGGGCCGGCTGGTGGCCTCGTCGAAGTAGAGTTTCTCCACCGCCCAGGCAACGTTGGCGTCCTCGTCGCGCACGATGGCGACCTCCTCGATCACCTCGCCCTCGACGACGCCGCTGCGGACGTTGGGCAGGAACAGCAGGTCGCCCGGTAACGCCTCGCCGTCGCCCGCGGTGAGGCAGAAGAGCCGCCAGGCGCTGCTGCCGGCGACCGGCGGGAGCGGAGTGCTCACCCCGAAGCTGTCGACCATCGTCACCTCGTCGATCCGGCGCAGGTGCCCGACGGCTTCCTCCAACGGCAGGGTGAACCAGTTGTCGGCGTCGAGGTAGAGGAACTCGGGGATCAGCAACGACAGCAGGTTGGGCTCGGGGTCGGTGGCGTCCTCCAGGTAGTCGCTGGCCTCCTCTAGGCGCCACCAACGCGGGTGGGGCATGCCCGTGACCTCGAGGCCGGCAGGCACGACTCGCCGGCTTTGGGTGGTTCCCTCCGACGGACTGTCGGGGATGGCGTCTACATCGAAGTGGTACCAGTCCAGGTCGCGGCCGTGATACTCCTCGGCGTGGAGCTGCCAGCCGGCGCCGTGCAGGCCGAATAGGTACTCCAGCCGCTCGCCGCTCCAGGCCGGCGACGTTCCCTGGTCCTGTTCTGCCTCCACCCGCGCCTCCAGCGGGTCAAAGGGGTCGAGCGTGTCCTCGGCGTCGACCCGGATCAGTCGGTCCAGGGCCCACGAGGTCCACGACACGTGGGCCTGCGCCGGCCGGCCCCCGGTCTCGGCCTCGAACTCGCCGGTCTGCCACTGCCGGGCCAGGAACCACAGCGGGTCTTTGACCCTGGCCTCCTGCGCCTCGGCGATGTTGGCGCTGGTGTTGTCGGGCTCGATGATCTGGGACGCCGCGATCTCCTCGGCGGCATCGGGTTCCAGCTCCTGCCGCGGTGCCTGGGGCAGCCGGTCCAGGTTGTTGAGGCTGGTGGCGTCGCGTGTGGTGCGCAGGTACTTGCCGTGCGGTCGTCGGGGACGGCGCGCAGGTGCGGCTTCGATTGATCAGCCTCACGCATTCCGAAGAGAAGATCCCCCGCGCCGAGATCCTTGACCTGAATGAGCTCGCGAAGCTTGTCGACGATCTGCTCACTGAGCTTGAGGCACCGGTACTCGCGGTCTTTCGGGTAATCCTTA
>CAZMXH010000470.1:0-2927 GCA_964570165.1 uncultured Actinomycetes bacterium | reverse complement strand
GTGCGGTTCGCCTGCCCTCCGGAGGCCACGTTGCTCACGCTGACCGCCGCCGACAGCTAGCGGCGGCACATCGCCTCACCTAGCCGCGGATACTGATCCCGTTGACTCACGCCAAGATGCCCGCGTGTGCGTGGTGGTTCTGCGACGGTGCGGTTCTCGTCATCAATGATCGTCGGTCTCCTCAATGATCATCGGTGCGGTGAGACCGCTCCCAAGTGCCAGATGGCGCGCTGTTGATCATTGAGGAGACCGACGATCATTGAGGTGGCCCCGACGGCCCGGCGTACGTCACCGCCGGCGAACTCCCAACCAGGACGCCCTCGACCGCCCGGGCACTGACGGGCATATTGAGATGAGACACCGAGTCGGCCTATGCGGGCATCTTGGATGAGTCAGCGCGGGGGTTCCTGTTGCCTCATGTCAGGATGCCTGCCTGGTTCGGGCGCGGCGGTCGGTCTGTCCTCGTCGGCGGGCGAGTTCGAGCAGGTTGGCTTGGATGTTGCTGATCTTGTGTTTGAGCTGTTCGATGTCGGTGTCGCGGAGCAGGGTCTGCAGTGCCGTGAGGTCGTGCGGATCGACCATGTCGTTGTGGCTGGTCAACAGGCGGTTCAGTGGGGTGAGGGCGTTGTCGTACTTCTTGGTCACTTTGGCGCCGGTGCGGGTCTTGGAGATCAGTTTCTGCTACGGCAGGAACAGGTTGACCTGGATCGAGACCAGTGGCCAGAGCTGGTTGAGCAGGTCGAGTTCGCGGGGTGTGTCGTAGCGGTAGTAGCCGACGTTGCGGCGCACGACGGTCCAGTTCTTCTGCTCGGCATACGCTTGGTCGTTCTTGTGGCTGGCCGGCAGCGGGTGAAGGTGATCTGCCGGGTGGTGCACCAGCGGGGCAGGGGTGGTTGAGGAACTCCGAGCCGTTGTCGGAGTGGATACCGGCGATGTGGAACGGGAACCGCAGCTGGAGCTGTTCGAGGTCGGTGGCGACGATCCGTTCACCCTTGGAGCGCACGGTGATGATCTCGGTCCAGCCGGTGGCGATGTCGGTGGCGTCCAGGCTGTAGTAGAACTCGCCGTTGTTGTCCCCGCCCTCGTGCCCGACCAGGTCGATCTGCGCGAAACCCGGGATCGCCTCGTTCCACTCGTGCCAGGTCTTGAGCGGGATCGAGGACTTCAACAACGATCCTGGCCGGGTATGGCTGATGCCCCTACCGGCGACCAGCCCAGTGCGCGCACCGGCCCGGCGCCGGTCGATCGTGGCCGGTGACATCGCGACCACTTGGGCGATCACTGCCGGGTCCACGCCATCGAGATAGCCGTGGCGAGTCAGGTTGTCCAACAACTCGGGCAGCGCCCGGGCCAGCCGCTTGCCGGTCGGCCCGTCCAGAATCGCCCAGCAGCGGGATCAGCAACACGACCGCCTCATCGCCGTAGAGCCGCACCGGCTCCCGCTGCCGACGTGACTTGGGCCCGCCGTTGGCGCGTTCAGCCAACACGGTCCGGATCGCCTTACGGGCATGATCGCGATGCCATCCGGTCACCGCACACACCGCATCCAAGATCTCGCCCTTCTCGGCCCGCGAAGCCTCCACCCATCGATCCAACTGCGCCTTCATGATCTTCTTACGCACACCCAACGCGAGCCCCATCCTGCAGTGACCCACGCGGGCATCTTCAGATGAGTCAACGACCCGCCCTACGCGGGCATCCTGGATGAGTCAACGCGCTGATTTCTGCGGACCCCGGCTGCTCGGCTATGCTGACTCGGCGACCACGGGGTGTGGCGCAGCTTGGCAGCGCGCTTCGTTCGGGACGAAGAGGCCGCCGGTTCAAATCCGGCCACCCCGACCAAGAAGCCGCAGTTCAGAGGCCGGTCACCCCGAGCTGGTGATCGACCTCTTCGCAGCACCGGGTGGCTGCCCGCCCGAGCTGGGGAGTCACCTCAGTCCGCAGTCGGTAACCGGCCATTGCCGCTGGCTGGTGGTTACCGCGCGGGTGACGCGCCGTCAGCGAGGACGGACGGGTGTCCTGGTCCCTGCCGGCGAACCGCCGGGTACGACGGCGGTGGCGGCGTCTAGCTGCTGGCACAGCTCGCCGAACGCGCGTTTACCCGCGCTCAGATCGCCACCAGCATCGGTCTCCACAGCGTTTACCAGGAACATGGTCATGATGTCCATCGTGTCCGCCAGGGGAGGCGAGTCATCAGCGTGCAACACCGGCTCTGCCATCAGCAGCCCAGTTGACATGATCCCCATCACGTGGCCGAGCAGACCGGGGGTGATATCTGTACGCACCAGCCGCGCGTCCTGCATCCGGGCGATGAACTCCGCGCCGAGGAGCACTCGCGGCCGGAAGTGACCGCTGCCGCCACCTTGGCTGGTTGCCGGTAGAGGATTTCTTGGGTGACGTACCCGCCCATCGACTGGCCGATCAGGCACACCGGCCATCGAGTCTCCACCCGCTCGAGGATGGTCAGCAGGTCGTCCGCCAGGTCACGGATCGTCACCGGTGTACGCCCGAGTGGCTTGGACGCGCCGTGTCCCCGCATGTCCCACACCACGACCCGGTATCCCGCGTTGGCCAGCGCGTCAACCTGCGGATTTTTGTCGGAAGCGGCAACGAGAGATGCATCAATCGTCTCTCTACGTAAGCCAAAGCCACCCTGCGAGCGGTGTCCTGACGTGTCATCGTGAACAGGTGGAAGACCACGGGACCAGTGACGCTCCAGCTCTGGTGTGAAAGGAACGACAACGAGAGGACCAGTCTTGCAACAGAACGAGATCACCGAGGTTCTGAACCGACCGATCAGCCGGGAGATGCTGGCCCGGGATCTGACCCGCCTGGCCTACGTCGCCAGGGACGGCACCCCGCGGAACGTCCCGATCGGGTTCACCTGGAACGGCGCGGAGATCGTCATGTGCACGGCGAAGAACGCT
>CAZMXH010000469.1:241-2927 GCA_964570165.1 uncultured Actinomycetes bacterium | reverse complement strand
CCGAGGTCGGCTCGATCAGCCGGTTGACCATCTTAACTGTCGTCGTCTTGCCGCAGCCCGACGGACCCACCAGGGTGAAGAGCTCTCCGCGCGCCACATCGAGCGTCAGCTCGCGCACCGCGACGGTCCCGTCCGGGTACACCTTCGATATGCCGTCCAGGCGGATCATCGGCTCTCGGGTACCGTCATCGTGATGCTGCTGCCGGCCGCTCATTCAACAAGCGTTACTGACGACTGTCTGACGCGCAACGACTGGGTGTGCCTCGAGTACCTGACCAGTCGGCGTTCACAGCTGCTCGACGCCCTCGGCGAGCACGTGTACATCACGGTCGTTTCGCTTGTGGGCGGGACGCTTGTGGCGCTTGCGCTCGCCCTGGTCGCGCGCCGGCATCCGCTCCTTCGGGCGCTTGTCCAGGGCGTCTCCACCGGGCTGTACACGATCCCCTCGCTGGCACTGTTCTCGCTGCTGCTGGTGCCAGGCCTTGCGCTGTGGGGCGGGCTGTCGAGCACCACCGTGATCATCGGTCTGATCCTGTACTCGCTGACCGTCCTCGTCCGCGGGATCCTGGCCGGGCTGGACGGGGTTCCTCCGGATGCAAGGGAGTCGGCGATCGGCATGGGATACGGGCCACGCCGGCTGCTCTGGCGCGTCGAGCTGCCGCTGGCACTTCCGACGATCTTCGCCGCGCTCCGGGTGGCGGCGGTGTCCACCGTGGCCTTGACCACGGTTGGCGTCATCGTCGGTCACGGCGGGCTGGGCAACCTGATTTTCGAAGGCTTCCCGAGCAACTTCCGGTCGCAGGTGCTCACCGCGTCCCTGGCGTGCGTGGCTCTGGCACTGGTGGCCGACCTGGTGCTGGTGGGCCTGGAACGGCTGACCACGCCTTGGCGGCGGGCGGCGGTCTAGATGGACCTGTTGACCGACGCGCTTGGCTGGCTGGCCGACGGAGCCAACTGGCAGGGGTCCGACGGCGTGCCCGCCCGGCTGTTCGAGCACCTGTGGCTGACCGCGGTGTCGATGGCGATCGCGTGCGCCGTCACGATCCCCGTCGGGCTCTGGCTGGGCCATCTCGGCCGGGGCGGCACCGTGGCGATCAACATCAGCAACGCAGGGCGCGCGGTGCCCACGCTCGCGGTCCTGGTGCTGCTGGTGTTGGGGCCGGGTGGGCTGTCGGTGTGGTCGACGATCATCGCGCTTGTGCTCTTCGCCCTTCCCCCAGTGCTCACGAACACCTACGTGGGCATGCGAGAGGTGAGCAGGGACGCCGTCGAGGCCGCTCGCGGCATGGGCATGAGTGGTACACAACTGCTGGTCAAGGTCGAACTGCCGCTTGCCCTCCCGCTGATCATGACCGGTGTGCGGCTGGCCGCAGTCCAGGTCGTAGCCACCGCCACGATCGCCGCGCTTGTCGCCGGGCCCGGCCTGGGCCGCATCATCACGGCAGGCTTCGGCCGACAGGACCACGCCCAGATGGTGGCCGGGGCCATCCTGGTCGCGCTGCTGGCGCTGGTGGTCGAGTGGTCGCTGGAGTGGCTGCAGCGCCGGATCGATCCGATGCGCCTCGCCCGGCTGCCGTACAGCGCGCGCAGCCGAGTACCGCAGGTCGTAACCGAAGCGTGATCTGGCGAGGGATTGGTTGTCGGTGCCGCACGGTTTAGTTAGCGGTAGCGGGCGACACTGCCGTGGCGCCTGCCGGACACGCGTGGTGGTCGCCCGGCCACCACGGGACACAGAAGGCGGACGCTGAAGGGCGGTTGGGCACATGTCGGGTAGTCGACGCACGCCTGTTCTCGCGGTTGCGGGTCTGGGGCTTTCACTGATCGTCGTGGCCTGTGGCGACGGCGGCGACACCACCACCGAGCAGCAGCCGGCAGACACCGCGACTGGAGGTGCGGGCGGCGACGGCGAGGAGCAGGGTGAGGATCTTGGTGAGCTGACCGTCGGGGGCGCAACGTTCACCGAGATGACGATCATGCAGGAGATGTACCGGGCGCTTCTCACGGAGGCCGGGTACACCGTCGAGATCAGCAGCGCGGAGAACCGCGAGATCTACGCCCAGGCGCTGGAGGCGGGCGAGATCGACGTCGTCCCCGAGTACGCCGCCACCATGGCCGAGTACCTCAACGCTCAGATCAACGGCCCGGACGCGCCGAGCGAGTCCCCGGTCGCCACCAACGACGCCACTGAGACGGTGGAGGCCATGCGGCCGCTGGCGGAGGAGCGCGGCCTGCTGGTGCTCGAGCCAGCCGAGGCCGCCAACCAGAACGGGTTCGCGGTCTCGCAGGAGTTCGCCGAGGAGAACGGCGTGTCCACGCTGTCCGAGCTTGGCGAGCTCGGGCAGCCGATCGTGCTGGCCGCGGTCGAGGAATGCCCCGACCGCCCGTTCTGCCAGCCCGGGCTGGAGGAGACGTACGGCCTGGAGATCACCGAGGTTCTGCCCCTAGGGTTCGGCAGCCCGCAGACCAAGGACGCGGTCGCCAGCGGCGACGCTCAGCTCGGCCTGGTCGGCACGACCGACGGGACGCTGGAGGACTTCGGACTGGTGCTGCTCGAGGACGACCAGGGGCTGCAGCAGGCCGACAACCTGGTGCCGGTCGTCAACGCGGAAACCGCAGGTGACGAGGCCGTCGCGGCGGCGCTCAACCAGCTGGCCGACGTGCTGACCACAGAGGACCTCGCGGCGTT
>CAZMXH010000469.1:0-231 GCA_964570165.1 uncultured Actinomycetes bacterium | reverse complement strand
TGGATGCCGGGCGGGAGCTGCCCGAGGACGTCGCCCGCAGCTACCTGGAGGACAACGGCCTGCTGTAGGCAGCCGGCCCGCCTACTTGTCGATGTCGCCGACCACGAAGAACATCGACCCCAGCACGGAGACCAGATCGGCGACGAGGCAGCCGCGGAGCACCTCGGGCAGCACCGCGATGTTGTTGAACGAGGCCGAACGCAGCTTCAGCCGCCACGGTGTGCGCCCACC
>CAZMXH010000468.1:0-2942 GCA_964570165.1 uncultured Actinomycetes bacterium | reverse complement strand
CGTCGTGTCGATGACCGCGGGCAACGCCGTCGGCTCACCGTCGACCCGAAGGTTCACAGGCAGCCCCGCGCCGGCCATGGTGTGCACCAGTTGTTCCACGTGCTCCAGGCTGCCGGACGCCGCACGGCCGGCCGGTTGGCGCAGCAGGGAGACGGTGGAGCGTAGCTCTCGTGTGGCCTCCCCGCTGGCGGTGCGAATCGTGGCGAGTGCATCGTCCGCGGCGGCGCTGTCGCCGTCCTCGAGTGCCTCGCGGGCGACGTCCGACTGCAGCGAGATGACGGCGACGGTGTGCGCCAGCACGTCGTGCAAATCGCGGGCGATGGCCAGCCGCTCCTGCTCGGCGCGCTGCTCCTCGCGGACGATCTGCTCGGCGCGCAACAGCCGCCGGCTGCGGACGCTGTCGCCGAGCGCGACCGCGCCGGCCATGAGCGCGACGCTCCAGGCGAGCTCGTAACCCAGCAGGTATCCCAGGTCCGCGCCCTCGCTGATCCGGAAACCGGTGGACAGCGCAAGGAGCCCCAGGGCCACCCCGGCGGCGAGCCGCAGCCGTCCCTGCTCGGCGGCCGAGTACAGCGCGGCGGCCACCGGGACGGCGAGACCGACCGGCGGATAGTCGGCGATGTAGTAGCCCACGATCCCGACCGCGGTCGCGACGAGCGCCAGCGCCGGGTACCGGCGCCGCACCAGCATCAGCAGCCCGAGCCCGGCGGCGAAGAGGTAGGCCACGAGATCGGGAGCGCGCCCGTCGCCGACATTCGCCGTGATCGCGACGGCGATGACAAGGGCAACGGCCACGGCCAGCGCGGCGTCGACCCGGGTGTCTCGTCGGAGCACGGTTCAAACGTAGTCGCAGGGCGGGGCCTGCCCATCGGCCTCGGCTCGACCGGCGGTGTCAACTGCTGACTCTTGCGATCCCCTGCGCGTCGCCGCTATGGTTGCAAGTAACTGGTTACTTGCACGAGGAGTCCTATGTCGCCTGGTCCACAGGGTTCTACTCGTTCGCGGCTGATCGCGGAATCGATGCGGTTGTTCGGTGAGCAGGGCTATTCGGGCACCTCGGTGAGCGAGATCGAGGCCGCGGCGGGCCTGTCGGGCGGGTCGGGGAGCCTGTATCGACATTTCGCTTCGAAGGAGGCGCTCCTGTCCGAAGGCATTCGTGAGCAGGTGGCGGCGGGCAAGGGCCTCCTCGGTCTGATGCGCGACACCGGAACCACGGAGGAGGCGCCGCTTCGGGAGAGCCTGGCGATGATCGCCGTCGCAGGGCTGCGTCGGCTGGAGCAGGAGAGGGACTTCAACCGGGTCCTGATCAAGGACCTGTCCCTGTTCCCGGAACTGCTCGAGATCGCTCGCACGGAGGAGATCGCCCGCATCCACACTGCCGTCGCCGACTGGCTGCAGCGGCACGCCGCGCCCGAGCAGGACGGGCTGGACTGGGTGGCGCTGGCCACCGTCATCATCGGCTCGGTCTCTCACTACTGGCTCTTGCGCGACATCTTCGGGACGCATCCCTCGGATGTGAGCGAGGAGCGGTACATCGACGCCCTCGTAGATCTGGTGGTCGCCGGATTGGGCCCGGCTGAACGAACCGACTCGGATCACCACAGTGAGGAGTAGCTCATGCAGGTTCTCGTAGCCGGGGCGTCCGGCGCTCTCGGCGGCCCCCTGGTGCGGCAACTGATCGCCGCCGGGCATCAGGTGTCGGGCATCACCCGCTCCAGCCAGGGGGCCGGCCGGATCACACAGCTGGGTGGATCCCCGATCGTCGTCGACGTCATGGCCCGGGACGCGCTGCTCCGGGCCGTGGACGGCAAGACGTTCCAGGCGGTCATCCACGAGCTCACGGCGTTGAAGAAGGCACCGGCCCGGCACAGCGACATGGCGCAGACCAACGCGCTGCGCACCCAGGGCACAGCTCACCTTCTCGAGGCGGCACAGGCAACGGGTGCGCGACGGTTCCTGACCCAGTCGATCGTGTTCGGCTACGGATACACGGACCACGGGACGACGCCGTTGACCGAGGACTCACCGTTCGGCGTACCGCGCGGCGACGCGTTCGATCCTCACCTCGCGGCGATGGTCTCCACCGAGCAGCAGGCCACGCAGGCCGAGGGCATCGAGGGCATCGCCCTGCGCTACGGGTTGTTCTACGGCGCCGACATCGACAACGTGGTAGCAATGCTTCGCAAGCGCATGCTCCCCGTTGTCCGCAACGGCGGCGAGATCCCATTCATCCACCACGAGGATGCCGCCGCAGCCACGGTGGCCGCGCTGCACCACGGCCGAGCGGGCAGGGCCTACAACATCGTCGACGACACGCCCGCCACCTTCCGGGAGCTTGTCACCGGGATCGCTGAGCACCGACACGCCCCGCGACCACTCGTCGTGCCGCAGTGGGTCCTCGCGGTCGCGGCCCCCTACGGCAAAGCGCTGTTCGGCGGCGTCTCCATGCGCGTGTCGAACGCTCGTGCCAAGAACGAGCTGTCGTGGACGCCGACGTACCCGTCCATCTCCGACGGGATCAAGGCACAGTGACCCTTCGAGGATCGGCGCGTTGTTGCTCAGGAACCGGCGGCGATCTCCGCCAGTTCCGTTGCGTGCTCGGTCACGTGCTTGAGCGTCTCGTCCAGCGCGGCCAACTGCGCCGCCACCCGCGCGAGGCGATCCGGCGCCGCGTCAGGATTGGCGTTCGACTCGGTCAGCGCGGTCACATGTCCGTACAGCGCGGCGGCGTTGCGCAGTGACCGAGCGTCGTCGGCGGTGCTCGACTCGTACTCGCCGGTTGGGTAGGCGTGAGCGGTCGCACGGGCGAGAAGCCGGTCGAGCAGGGCCTGCGAGGCGCCGGTGACCTGTGGGTGGATCTTCGGATGGTGGCCGCGGGAGAACTCGACGACGCTGCCCGGCTTGACATGCTTGCGGGACTCGTGCATGTCCAGCACGACGAG
>CAZMXH010000467.1:0-2954 GCA_964570165.1 uncultured Actinomycetes bacterium | reverse complement strand
GGGGTCGTGCGGGTCGCCGGGAACAGCAGGTCGACGAACCGTTCCACCGTGGGCTGCGGCTCATGGTTGGCCAAGCCGGGGCGCTCGTTGGCCTCGACGAACACGTACTCCGGACCCTCGATGTCGGGCACGATCATGTCGATGCCCGTGACGGGGATGTCAAGCGCCTTGCTGGCCGCGACGGCCGCGCGCGCGAGATCCGGGTGCAACTGCGCAGTGACGTCGTGGATCGTGCCACCCGTGTGCAGGTTCGCCGTCCTCCGAACCTGGACCGAGACCCCCTCGGCGAGCACGTCATCGAGGTCGTAGCCAGCGGCGCGAACCGTATCGGCGGTCGTCTCGTCGAGCGGGACGGTCGACTCCCCGCCGGTGGCAGCCGCCCGCCGACGGCTGTGCGCCTTGATCAAAGCCTTGATCGAGTGACGGCCGGTGCCGGTGACTGTAGCCGGTCGCCGAATGGCGGCCGCGACGACCTCGTGGTCGATCACGACGACGCGGAGGTCGTCGCCCTTGACGCACTCCTCGAGGAGCACCTCGGGGCACAGCATCCTGGCGTTCGCGACGGCCCGCTTCAGCGCCTCCTCGTCGGCGACACCCACGGTCACTCCGCGTCCCTGCTCGCCGCGGACGGGCTTTACCACCACATCGCCGACCTCCGTGAGGAACGCCGCATCGGCGCTGTCGTCCGTGGCCAGCCTGCCTTGCGGGACATGCAGCCCCGCCTTCTGCGCGATGCGCCGCGTGATCCGCTTGTCGTCGCAACGGCTCATCGCCACCGCCGTGGTGAGCTCGGAGAGCGACTCACGCGTGATCACGCGGCGACCGCCATGGACCAGCCGGAGTTCCCCCCACTCCGGGTCGAGCACCTCGACGGTGATGCCGCGCCGGCGCGCCTCATCGGCGATGATCCTGGCGTACGGGTTGAGCTCGGTGACGTCCGGTTCCGGCCCGGGCACGAACAACGGCTCGTTGATCACGTTCTTCCGTTTGACCGCGAACACCGGGACGCGTCGGAACCCGAGCTTCTTGTACAGCCGGATCGCCGGGGCGTTGTCGTGCATGACCGACAGGTCCATGTAGTGCCGGCCACGGCCGATGTAGCGTTCGCTGAGCACCCGTACTAGGGCCTCGCCTACGCCGGGGAGGGACGTTTGGGGGTCGACCGCGAGGCACCACAGGCTCGCGCCGCTGTCCGGGTCGCCGAAGGCCAGAACATGATCGATGCCGGTCACCGTCCCGACGACCTGACCCGTCCGCTCGTCCTCGGCCACCAGGTAGGTGAACGTCCGCGTCCGCTGGTTGTCCCAGATGAGGTCCGGGTCGGCGGTCACCATGTTGCGTGCCGCGTAGATCCGGTTGATCTCGTGCGCGTCGCCGGCCTCGCCGATGGTGCGGACGATGACCCCTGGGATGAGTTCCCGGCGGGGTCGGTAGCGGTGCAGCTCGAGCCGGTACGTGAAGCTCGGGTCGATGAACAGCTCGTCGGGCGCGTACGCGACCAGAACGTGCGGGTCCTTGACGTACATCGCGATGTCGCGCTGTCCCTCTTCCTCGGCGCGGAGGAGCTCCAGGATGTCCTCGAGCTTCTCGAACGTCTGCGCGAAGATCAGCCGTCCCCAGCCGCACTCGGCCGACATGTCCCGTCCCATGTCGCGCGTAAGGTGCTCGGGCGCATCGGTCCACGCCTGGGTCCACAAGGGGCGGCGCCGCTCGCCGGCGGCTCGGCGACGGTGCTGACGGTCCTCGGTCATGTCGGGGATATCTCGTGGGTCTGCAGCCACATTTCGAGCAGGGCGAGCTGCCAGAGGCGGTTTCCGCGCAACGGGGTCAGGTGGGAGTTCGGTTCGGCGAGCAGGCGGTCGAGGTACGGCTGTTGGAAAAGTCCGCGCGCGCGTGCGTCTCCCGACGACAGGGCGTCGCGGACACGGTCCAGGTACGGGCCCTGCAGGTACTTCAGCGCCGGCACGGGAAAGTAGCCCTTGGGCCGGTCGATGACCTCCGCCGGGATCACTCTCCGGCCGGCCCGCTTGAGCACGCCCTTGCCCTCGTCGGCCAGCTTGAGCTCGGGCGGGCACTGCGCGGCCAGCTCGACCAGCTCGTGGTCGAGGAAAGGCACCCGCGCCTCGAGGCCCCAGGCCATGGTCATGTTGTCGACCCGCTTGACCGGGTCGTCGACGAGCATTATGTGCGAGTCCAGCCGCAGTGCTGCGTCCACGGCGGTCTGCGCGCCGCCATTCGCCATATGCGCCGCGGCGAACTCGTAGCTCGCCGGATAGTCGAGCTGCAGGTCCGGCCGGACGACCTCGGCCATGGCGGCGTGGTCCCTGTCGAAGAACGCGGCGGCGTAGGCGTCGACGGCGGCGGCGCGGTCGACGCCCTGCAGCGGCGGGTACCAGTGGTAGCCCCCGAAGACCTCGTCCGCGCCCTGGCCGGACTGCACCACCTTGACGTGCTTGCTGACCTCCTGGCTCAGCAGGAAGAAGCCGACCACATCGTGGCTGACCATAGGTTCGCTCATGGCGGCGATCGCGGCGTCGAGCGCGGGCAGTGTCCGTTCGGTGTCGACCCGGATCTGATGGTGCCGGGTCTCGAACTGCCGGGCGATCACGTCGGAGTACTTGAACTCGTCGCCTTCCTCGCCACCGACGGCCTCGAAGCCGATGCTGAACGTGTTGAGGTCTCGCTGGCCCTCCTCGGCGAGCAGGCCGACGACCAGGCTGGAGTCCAGGCCGCCGGAGAGCAGGACGCCTACCGGGACGTCGGCCACCAGCCGACGCCGGACGGCCGTACGGAGCGCCTCGAGGACGGCGTCCTCCCAGTCTCGCGGTGTCCACCCCGCCTTGGCGGGGTCTCGCTCGTACCGGACGTCCCAGTAGAGACGCTCCCGGGTGGTGCCGTCCGGTTCGACGACCCGGACGGTGGCCGGTGGCAGCTTGCGCACACCCGCCAGCATC
>CAZMXH010000466.1:0-2960 GCA_964570165.1 uncultured Actinomycetes bacterium | reverse complement strand
TGCCGCCGCCGATCACTCGCAGGCCCTTGTTGCGGATCCAGCCGGGCCCGGAGGTGTCGATGCCGATGCGGGCGAGCTGGCGGGCAGCCCGCGGCGTCAGGCCGTCCCCGCACACCTTGTCCCGGGGAAAGGCGGCCTTCTCCAGCAGGAGGACATCGAGTCCGGCCGCAGCCAGGTAGTAAGCGGTGGTCGAGCCTGCTGGTCCGGCACCGACGACGATGACATCGGCGGCGTTGGCCATCGGGCTCATCCAGTCCTCGGTACGTGCATCGGTCTCAAGAGTTAGTGAACGGATTCACGAGCGTCTACCCGGCCAAGTCTAGGCGTAGGCGAACGAGAAGCATTGCAGGGGTGACCCGCTCTCGGGCTGGCTCAGCCGGCTCCGGCGGCGTGGCCGGCCACCGCGGGGCGGATGGCGCGGTGCAGCGCGACGATGCCACCGGTGAGGTTGCGCCACTCGACGTCCGCCCAGCCGGCCTGCGCCAGCTTCGCCGCGAGCGCCTGCTGGTCCGGCCACGCCGGAATGGACTCGCCGAGATACACGTAGGCCTGTGGGTTGCTTGCGACCCGGCGCGCGATGACAGGGATCGCTTTGACCAGGTAGCGCAGGTAGACGGCGCGCAGCGGCGCCCAGACCGGCAGGCTGAACTCGCACACCACGAGGCGGCCGCCGGGGCGGGTGACACGCAGCATCTCAGCGAGCGCCGCCGCCGGGTCCTGTACGTTCCGCAGCCCGAAGGAGATGGTCACGGCGGAGAACGTGGCATCGGCGAACGGCAGGCGTACGGCGTCACCTGCCACGAACGGCAGCCACGCGCGCTGTCGCCGGCCCGTCCGCAGCATGCCGAACGACAGGTCGCACGGCACGACCCACGCACCGGCCGCCCGTATCGGCGCGCTGGACGTGCCCGTGCCCGCGGCCAGATCGAGGATGCGCTCCCCCGGCCGCGGCGCCAACGCGCGCAGCACGGCCCGGCGCCAGAGCCTGTCCTGCCCCAGAGACAGCACGTCGTTCGTGCGGTCGTAGCGGTGGGCCACGGCGTCGAACATGGCCGCCACCTCGTGCGGGCGTTTGTCCAGCGAGGCTCGCGTCACGATCGCCAGCGTAGGCGGTTGCGGAAAAGTCGTTGCCCGCAGGATGCGGGGCCCGTATAGGCTCGGTCGTACACGGGAAAGGAGGTGGTCCGCGGATGTATAGCTCTGGGACACGTGAGGTGACCGCCCGCTAGCGCGGGTAATCCCAAGCCAGTCACCCGGCCCGCGGGCCCCTGGACCTTGTCCCACCGGGCCAGACGCGACCCTTCTGCGGCGAGCGTCCGGAGCAGGCCCGCGGGCTGCCCATAATGAGGCCGAGTTTCGGCTTCGCGAGGCATGATCAGCTATTGACCCTTGCGGACTGCGCGTTGTCGGCGGCCCGCCCGAAAGATCAGGTGACCCAACCCGCGAGCATGCGGCGAGTTGCTCCCCTGATCGTCGGGTGTTCGCATGATGAGACGCGATCAGGTGGGGTGCCCGCCCTCCACAGGGCGACTGGCCAACCTGATCGCCGCGACGGAAACGATCAGGTGACTCAGGCGGGATGCGGCATCGCCCGCTACGGAGCGAGGCGTTCGAGCCGCCACGGCGCGCCCTCGCCGACCTCCCTGGCGTAGCGCAGCCGGTCGTGGAGCCGTGCCGGCCCGCCCTGCCAGAACTCGATGGCGCGGGGCACGACGCGGAAGCCGCCCCAGAACTCGGGTAGCGGGACCTCCTGGGGGAAGCGCGCGGCGGCCTCGGCGACCCTGGCGTCGAGCACATCACGGGACGCGATAACCGACGACTGGTCGCTTGCCCACGCCCCAATCTGCGACTCGCGAGGGCGGGTGGCCCAGTAGGCGGCGACCTCCTCGCGGGTGATCCGTGCGGCCGTACCGCACACCACGACCTGCCGTTCGATGGCGAACCACGGGAAACACAGTGAGACCTCCGGGTTCACCGCGATCTCGACGGCCTTTCGCGAGCGGAGGTTGGTGTAGAACACGAAGCCGGTGGAGTCGAGTTCCTTGAGTAGCACGTGCCTGGTGCTCGGCCTTCCCGTCTCGTCCGTGGTCGCGAGCACCATGGCGTTCGGCTCGGGAAGTGCAGCCCGCACGGCGTCGTCCAGCCAGCTGTGAAACAGCGCATACGGCTCGGCCGGCACGTCGGCCTCCAGCAGCCGCCGCGCGGAGTACGCCCGGCGCATCTCTGCGAGATCGTCGTCCACGCCGACCCAGCCTGCCATGGGCCGGAGCGCGCATGCTCCAGGGTGCGCGGCCGGCCGAGACGCGATGTGCGCGCGGGCGCGAGGGGTGCCTGCCCCATCGCACCTGCGTGGTGCGGCACAATGAAATCCGTTGACAGCGTGGTCATCGGCCCGCGTCACCCCTCACCGAATCCGGAGACCGTATGACCGACGCAATAAGGCTGCCCGATGAGCTCAAGCCGGCCGACGGGCGGTTTGGCTCGGGACCCAGCAAGGTGCGGCCCGATGCGCTCGCCGCCCTCGCCAGGGACGGCCACCGCATCCTTGGCACGTCCCACCGCCAGCAACCGGTCAAGAGCCTGGTAGAGCGCGTCCGCAGGGGCGTCGCCGCGCTGTTCGAGCTCCCCGACGGCTACGAGGTGGTGCTCGGCAACGGCGGCACGACCGCGTTCTGGGACGCCGCTGCCTTCAGCCTGGTGCGGCGCCGCGCCCAGCACCTGTCCTATGGCGAGTTCTCGGCCAAGTTCGCCGCGGTCACCGCGGCCGCGCCATGGCTGGACGATCCGTCCGTCATCACCGCAGAGCCCGGCGCGCTTGCCCGGCCGCGCGGCGAGGAAGGCGTCGACGTGTACGCCTGGCCGCACAACGAGACCTCCACCGGCGTGATGGCTCCCGTCCAGCGGGTCGAGGGAGCGGCCCCCGATGCCCTCGTGCTCGTGGACGCCACCAGCGGCGCGGG
>CAZMXH010000465.1:0-2984 GCA_964570165.1 uncultured Actinomycetes bacterium | reverse complement strand
CGGCCGTCTTCATCGTCTCGGCCGACTGCAGGACGAACGGCAGCTGCATCTGGCCCGAGCCGAACAGGTCCCCCACCGTCTTCATGCCCGCGAGAAGGGTCTCGTTGACGATCTCCAGAGCGGATCGCTCCGCCAGTGCTGCGTCAAGGTCCTCGATGAGGCCGTTGCGGTCTCCGTCGACGATTCGCCGCTCCAGCCGCTCGAACAGCGGCAGCGAGGCTAGCTCCTCCGCACGCGACGCACGGTTCGACGATGCGGTCGCGCCCTCGAACAGCTCCATGAACCGCTGCAGCGGGTCGTAGCCATCCCGCCTGCGGTCGTAGACCAGGTCGAGGGCGACCTCTCGCTGCTCATCGGGGATCCGCGACATCGGCAGGATCTTCGAGGCGTGCACGATCGCGGTATTCAACCCGGCCTGCACGCACTCGTGCAGGAACACCGAGTTGAGTACCTGCCGAGCCGCCGGGTTCAACCCGAACGAGACGTTCGAGATGCCCAGGGTCGTCTGCACGCCGGGGTACCGGCGGGTCAGCTCGCGGATCGCCTCGATGGTCTCGATCGCGTCCCTGCGGACCTCCTCCTGACCGGTCGAGATCGGGAAGGTGAGGCAGTCCACGATTATGTCGCCGATCTCCATTCCCCAGTTGCCTGTGAGGTCCTCGATGAGGCGGGTCGCCACGCGCAACTTCCACTCCGCGGTGCGGGCTTGCCCGTCCTCGTCGATGCACAGCGCCACGACGGCCGCACCGTGCTCGGAGGCAACCCGCATCGCTCGCTGGAAACGCGAGTCGGGACCGTCCCCGTCCTCGTAGTTCACGGAGTTGATGACGCAGCGGCCGCCGATCCGTTCCAGCCCGGTGGCGAGGACGTCCGGCTCGGTCGAGTCGAGCATGATCGGCAGCGTCGACGCGGTGGCCAGCCGACCGGCGAGCTCCGCCATGTCGGCGACGCCGTCGCGGCCCACGTAGTCCACGCACAGGTCGATCAGGTGAGCGCCGTCGCGGGTCTGCGACCGGGCGATCTCCACGCAGTCGTCGTACCGCTCCTGGGACATCGCTTCCCTGAACGCCTTGGAACCGTTGGCGTTGGTCCTCTCGCCGATCATCAGGACGCTCGCGTCCTGCCGGAACGGCACCGCCTGGTAGAGCGACGACGCGCCCGGCTCGTGCTCGACGTCGCGGGCTGCGGGCCGCAGCGCCGATACCGCCTCCACCACCTGCCGCAGGTGCTCGGGTGTGGTGCCGCAACAGCCGCCGACCAGCCGGACGCCGAACTCGGTGACGAACCGGGCGAGCGCCGCGGCCAGCTCGTCGGGCTTGAGGGGGTAGACGGCCCCGTTCGGGCCCAGTTCCGGCAGCCCAGCGTTCGGCATCACCGACAGCGGCACCCGGGCGTGCCGGGACAGGTACCGCAGATGCTCGGACATCTCGGCCGGCCCGGTCGCGCAGTTCATGCCGATCACGTCGACGCCGAGTGGTTCCAGCGCGTTGAGCGCGGCCCCGATCTCGCTGCCCAGCAGCATGGTGCCGGTCGTCTCCACGGTGACCTGGGCGATTATCGGCACCCGCCGGCCCTCGGCGTCCATCGCCCGCCTCGCCGCGATGACCGCCGCCTTCGCCTGCAGCAGGTCCTGGCTGGTCTCCACGAGGACGGCGTCCACGCCGCCCGCAAGCATGCCCCGGACCTGCTCCAGGTAGGTATCCCGCAGGTGAGCGAAGCTGACATGCCCCAGCGTGGGCAGCTTGGTGCCAGGTCCGACAGCACCGAGCACGAAGCGGGCCGTCCCGTCACCGCCAACCTCGTCGACCGCCTGCCGGGCAAGCTCCGCGCCGCGTTCTGCGAGCTCCCGGATCCGGTCCGCGATCCCGTACTCGGCAAGGTTCGCCCAGTTGGCGCCGAACGTGTTCGTCTCGACGAGGTCGGAGCCGACCTCGAGGAAGCCGCGGTGCACCGAACGCACGACGTCCGGCCTCGTGACGTTGAGGATCTCGTTGCACCCTTCGAGACCGTCGAAATCGTCCAGGCTCAGGTCGTGAGCCTGCAACATGGTCCCCATGGCGCCGTCGGCCACGAGGACTCGTTGGTTCAGGGCATCCAAGAACGCCGATGACTGCACCGTACTCCTTTCAGTGGGCCTACTCATCATCATCGCTGATCAACCCGTCGGTAGGAACGGTTTGAGCTCGGCGCCGGATTCCTCTCCGTACGCATCAGCCAGGCGCCGGACGAAGGCGTCAGCGTCGATGTGGTATTCCTGCGGCCCGAGCGTCTCGAGCACGGTGGTCGCCAGCAGGCACCCGAACTGCAACGACCGCTCGATCGACAGCTTCCAGGACTGCGCTGCGAAGAACCCGACCCGGAAGGCGTCGCCGATACCGGTGGGATCGACCTCCTGCTTGGCCGGCACGCTGGGAACCGTGACCGGGTCCGCATCACGCGTCTCGTAGCGCACGCCGGCAGCACCGAGCGTCGTGATCCACGTGCCCACCTGGGCCAGCACGTCGTCGCGCGTCCACCCGGTCTTCTCCAGCAGCAGCCCGGACTCGTATTCGTTGGTGAACAGGTACGCCGCGCCGGGCACGAGCTTGGCGACCTCGGTGGCCTCCATCCGGGCGATCTGCTGAGAGAAGTCCGCGGCGAAGGGCAGACCGAGCTCGCGGCACTGCTCGGTGTGCTGGATCATGCCCTCGGGGTCGCTCGCCCCGATCAGCACCAGGTCGAGCGCACCGGCTTGGTCCATGACCGACGTCAACTGGATGTTGCGCGTCTCGGACATGGCGCCGGAGTAGAACGACGCGATCTGGTTGTTCGTACTGTCGGTGGTGCAGAGGAATCGCGCGGTGTGCTGGGTGTCGGACACGTGCACCGCGCGAGTGTCGACGCCGTGTTGGTCGAGCCAGGCGCGGTACTCGTCGAAGTCCGCGCCCACGGCACCGACCAGCACGGGGCGCAGGCCGAGGCACCCCAGCCCGTACGAGATGTTG
>CAZMXH010000464.1:0-3006 GCA_964570165.1 uncultured Actinomycetes bacterium | reverse complement strand
ACCTTGGTGTACTCCCGCCGCTCCAGCACGGCTTCGAGCCCCGCGCACAGCGCCAGTGCCGACTTGCCGGTACCGGCCCTTCCGCCCAACGACACGATGCCGATGGACTCGTCGAGCAGCAGGTCGAGCGCGATCCGCTGCTCCGCCGAGCGCCCGCGCAGGCCGAACACTTCCCGGTCGCCGCGGACCAGGCGCACGGCCTTGTCGGGCGTCACCCGGCCCAGACCACTCCCCTTCTCGCTGTGCAGGATCAGCCCGGTGTGGCAGGGCAGCTCGCGCGCCGCCTCCACATCGACCACACCCGACTCGTACAGCGCATCGATGTCACTGCCGGCCACCTCGAGCTCGGCCATGCCGGTCCAGCCGGACTCGACGACCGCCTCCGCCCGGTACTCCTCCGCGCGCAGGCCGACCGACGACGCCTTGACCCGCAGCGGCAGGTCCTTGGAGACGAGCGTGACGTCGTTCCCGTCCGCCGCCAGGCTGCGGGCAACCGCGAGAATCCGCGAGTCGTTGTCTCCCAGCCGGAACCCCGCGGGAAGCACCTCGGCGTCGACGTGGTTGAGCTCGACGCGTACGGTTCCACCCAACTCTCCGATCGGGATGGGCTGGTCGAGATGGCCGTGCTCGATTCGCAGGTCATCCAGTTGACGCAGTGCTGTGCGGGCGAAGTAGCCCAGCTCCGGATGGTGCCGCTTGCCTTCTAGCTCGCTGATCACCACGACCGGCAGCACGACATCGTGCTCGGCGAACCGCCGGAGCGCGTAGGGGTCGGCGAGCAGCACACTGGTGTCGAGAACATACGTGCGGCGAGCCGCCGGCACGGTATCAGGAACGGAGTTGCGGGGAGTGCTGGTGGAAGCTGGCACGTCCGTCTCCTCGGGGCGCCAGGGCGCACCCACCCCGACGCATTCTCGCGGGGGACCGGGACCAGGCCCATAAGGGCCGGGGTGCCGGCCCTCCCTCCGCGCCGTGATCGCACGTCGGACGAGCCTCCCGGACGGCCGGCTCTTGTACCGCCGTCACCAGCCACAGTAGCTTGGCGCGCCGCTCCCTTGAAGAGACGCTCCCGAACATCGAGGTAACGACGCGGTTGCGAGCCTGAGAACGACCTAGGGCTTACGGGCGACCCCAGCCCAGTACCAGGCGGCGTCAGGGGCCTCAAGCGGCTCGTCCGGGCGCCATGCCAGCACGGGGACGACGCCCGGTTCGACAAGATCGAGCCCGTCGAAGAACCGCTCCACCTCCGCCTTGGTGCGGGGCACCAGCGTGATCCCGGCATGCGTGGCCGCAGACACCGCCCGGTCGAGTGCCTGGGCGTCGAAGTCGGCAGTCGGATGGGTGATGGCGAGGTAGCTGCCGGACGGCAACGCATCCACCAGCGTCGCGGCGCACTCGTACACTCCCTCGTGGTCGTGGAAGTACATCAGGATTCCCACGAGCATGAGGGCTACGGGTCGCCGCATATCGAGCACGTCGGCCAACTCGGGCGCATCCAGGATCGCGGCTGGCTCGCGGTAGTCCGCCAACAAGAACTCGGTCCTGCCTTGCGGAGCACTGGTCATCAACGCCCGGGCATGTGCCAGCACGATCGGATCATGATCGACATAGAGCACGCGACATTCCGGCGCGATCTCCTGCGCGACCTCGTGGACGTTGGCCGCCGCGGGTATCCCCGTTCCGATATCGAGGAACTGCCGGACGCCCGCCTCCGCCACCAGGTACCGCACCGCCCGGCCGAGGAAGGAACGGTTTGCGCGAGCCATCTCCCGCAGGGATGGAATTGCCCGAATCATCGCATCGCCGACCGCCCGGTCGGCCTCGTAGTTGTCCTTGCCACCGAGCCAGTAGTCATAGACGCGGGCCGGATTGGCTACGTCCATGTCCATGTGCTGCGGACGCTCGTGCCATGTCATGGCCCGTCCTCTCGGTGTGATGATCAGAGTGCCATAGGATATCCACGAGCACGCCCCATGGGGAGGCGTTGTTGAACGATGGTTGCGTGTCGTCAGGCCATTCGCTACGGCTTGCGGGCGACCGCGCCGAACTGCGGCACCTCTTGGTCCGCATAGCTGGTGTCTGCGTCCGGCCTCCAGAGCGAGCACGACCCGACCCCAGGCTCCAGCAACTCCAAGCCGTCGAAGAACCTGGTGAGCTCGGCGCGGTCCCGTAGCACTATCGGGGTTGCCCCACTCTCGTTCCAGCGCCTGGCGGCCTCGTCCATCTCCTCGCGCTGGACCTCGTTGGTGGAGTGCGCGATCGCCAGGTAGCTGCCGGAAGGAACCGCATCCATCAACCGGCGCACGATCGCGTACGCCTCGTCATTGTCGGGAATGAACTCCAGGATGCCGAGCAGCATGACGCCGATCGGCTGGCTGAAATCTAGCGTCGCGGCTGCCGAGGCCACGATCTGCTTGGTGTCCCGCACGTCCGCCTCGATGTAGTCCGTGGCGCCCTCGGGTGTACTGGTGAGCAGCGCACGGGCGTGCACCAGGACGATCGGATCATTGTCGACGTAGACGATCCGGCACTCTGGCGCGGCTTCCTGGGCGACCTCGTGCGTGTTGTTGGCGGTCGGGATGCCGGTTCCGACGTCGAGGAACTGGCGGATGCCGGCATCGCGGACAAGATGGCGGACGACTCGGCCGAGAAACTCCCGGTCTGCCCGCGCCATGACCACCAGCTGCGGCATCGCAGCGAGAATCTGGTCCCCCACCTCACGGTCGGCCGCGAAGTTGTCCTTGCCGCCCAGCCAGTAATCCCAGACCCGCGCGGAATGCGGGACGCTGGTGTCAATCCCGGCAGGCGCCGACCCGCTGTCGGACGACGGCTTCATCCACTCTGGGGGCTCGTTCATGTGCGGGGCTCCTGTCTCGCTCAGGCTGCACGATCATTGCTAATCAAATCAGAGCCGCCGTCCAGGTTGCACTAGGGTGCCCGGTTTCTATGAAGGAGATACACCGACCCGGCAACCAGCGCTCCACGTAAGCAAGCAGCCCGGCGAGT
>CAZMXH010000463.1:0-3016 GCA_964570165.1 uncultured Actinomycetes bacterium | reverse complement strand
GCCAACGAACGCCGCGCCCTGTCGCTGGCCCCTGTCGACCCGGGCGTGCCGATCGGCGCCGAGGTCACCGTGGTGTGGGGTGAGCCGGACGGCGGCACCGCCAAGACCACCGTGGAGCGGCACAAGCAGTTCAAGGCGCGCGCGGTGGTGAGCCCGGTGCCGTACTCCGAGGTGGCGCGCACGTCCTACCACAGCGGATGGCGGACGGCCGGAGCCGCCTGACAGGGACGACCCGGATACACGAGCCGGCCCCACGTAGGCTGGACGGCGAATCCCACCATCCGGCCGGAGGAGCCCTGTGAGTCTGAGGTATGCACTGCTGGCATTGCTTAACGTCGGCCCGATGACCGGATACGACCTGTACAAGGCGTTCGAGTCGTCGGTCGGTCACGTGTGGTACGCCGCGGACTCACAGATCTACCCCGAGCTTCGCCGGATGGAGCGGGACGGGATGGTCAAGGGCGAAGCGGTGCCGTGGGGTGAGCGCGGCACGAAGCGGCTGTATCACGTCACCGACGACGGTGTTGCGGCGTTCGAGTCGTGGATGAACGAGACCCTCGAGTACTCGCGAGTCAGGGATCCGGCCCACTTGAAGGCCGCCTACTTTGAGTGGGCTGATCCCGACTCCGTGCGGGCGCAGTTGCGTGCCCACATCGAGCACCATGCCGAGTTGCTCGGCCATTGGCACGAGCGCATCCGCGAGATCGACGAGGTCACCAACCCGATGCTGCGGCGCAGGCTGGAACGGACCCGCGAGCCGTTCAAGCGGCGCACCATCGCGTTCAAGCGTTACGCATACGAGGGGCTCATCGGCAGGTCCGAGCAGGAGATCGCGTGGGCCGAGCGCGGCCTGCGGCTGCTGGACGAGCTCACCGGGGACGGCGCCGATGGCACGATGGACGGCCCGCCCCTGATCCGTGACTGACGGACGAGACCGTTCAGTGCGACGGCGGCGCGTCGAAGTGCGGGAGGCTCACCGAGCGGGTGTCCTGGAACGCCCGAATGCCGTGTAGGCCCTGCTCTCTCCCGAAACCACTCTGCCGCATGCCACCGAACGGTGCCCGTAGGTCGAGCCTGGTCGCGCCGTGGTCGTTGACGAACACGAAGCCGCAGGTCAGTCGGTTCGCCACCGAGTCAACCCGCTTCGGGTCCGACGACCAGACCGAACCGCACAGGCCAGCCCAGGTGGCGTCGGCGGCGGCGACACCCTCGTCCTCGTCGTCGAACGGAATGATCGGGATGACCGGCCCGAACTGCTCCTCGGTGACGACGCGCAGGTTGGGGTCAGGGTCGAGAACGATCGCTGGCCGTACGAAGTTGCCATCGGACAACTTGGCCGGGATCTCGCCGAACTCGCGCACCTCGGCGCCGGAGTCCTTGGCTTCCTGCACCAGAGACTCAACGAACTCCTTCTGGCGACGCTGGTGCAACGGCCCGATCGTGGTGCCCTCGGCGAGCCCGTGACCGATCTTCGCCTGCTCCAGACGCCGGCTGAGCCCTTCGACGACCTCGTCGTAGCGGGACCGATGCACGTAGATGCGCTTGGCGTTCATGCAGATCTGGCCGGCGGTGTCGAAGATGCCGGAGTACAGCCGGTCGAGCGCGGCGTCGTCGAGTTCCGCGTCGTCGAGGATGACCGCGGGGTCGTTGCCGCCGAGCTCGAGCGTGACGCGCGTGAGGGTCGAGGCCGCCAGCTCCATGATCTTCTTTCCGCCGCCGACGCTGCCGGTGAAACACACCTTCGCCACGTCGGTGTTCTGGATCAACGGAGACATCTCCTCGTCCCGGCCGGTGACGACGTTGAGCACGCCGGGCGGCAGCTTCGCGGCCATCCGGGAGACCACCCTGGCCATCGCGAGCGGCGTGGACGGCGGCGGCTTGACCACCACGGTGTTGCCCGCCAGGAGCGCGTGCGGCAGCGACGCGCCGAGGATGGCGAGCGGCCAGTTGAACGGCACGATGATCGTCACAACGCCCAGCGGCACGTACTTGACCGCCGTGTCCGCGGGCGGACCGGGAAGCTCCTCAACGGCGTCGACCTGATCCGCCAACTCGAGGGCCAGCCCGGTGCGGACGGAAAGGACGAGTAGGTCGATCCAGGATTCCTGGAACGGCTTGCCGTTCTCGAGGGTGAGAATACGCGCCTCCTCGTCACGGATGGCCTCCAGGCCCTCGATGGAGGCGCCGATCTGGGCGGCTCGCTCAGCCGCCGACAGCGCGGACCACGCCGGGAACGCCTGCTTGGCTGCGGCGACCGCGGCCAGAGCATCCTGCTTGCTGCCCGCTGCGGCGGTGCCGACGAGAGTGGACGGGCTGGCCGGGTCGTAGACTTCGAGGCGCTCATCGACCTGTCTCGGCTCCCCGCCGATGAAGAGCTCGGTTGCAACCTGCTCACTGGCTGTTGTCACGCTCATGTCTCATGCCGCCCTTCATACGAGCAGGCCGCGCACCGCGTTGCGCGACGCTGCGCTTCACCAGGTCGGACCATCAGTCTCTGCGCCAGTTTCTCACTGGAATACTGCCGCGACAAGCAATTCGCGCGGCTCTTCCATGCTGTGCAAGCCTCTGTTGACGGGGTCTTGCCAGGGTCCTAGCTTGACAACCATTCGAACGACCGTGCGCGATATGAGTGTCCGAACGTGACCTGCTAACTCATGCCAGCCGGGCGGCGGATCGGCCGAAGACCCGAACGTTCGAGGAGGTAGGGAGCCCATGCCAGCCAAGAACCTGCAACAGCTCCTGGACATGTCCGGGAACGTGGTCGAGCTGCTGCGCAACTCGCAGATCGGCGCCTACATCTATCCAGTGGTGCCGGCAGAGTTCACGAACTGGCGCCGTGAGCAGCGGGCATGGCGGCAGACCGTGGTGCTCTATGACCAGTCCCACCACATGGTGAACCTGTTCGTGGAGGGGCCGGACGCGGTCAAGCTCATCTCCGACACCGGCATCAACACGGTCTCGAACTTCCCGGTCAACCGGGCCAAGCAGTTCGTCCCGGTGACCCCCGCCGGCTACG
>CAZMXH010000462.1:0-3030 GCA_964570165.1 uncultured Actinomycetes bacterium | reverse complement strand
CTGCGGCATCTCGTACGGGGTATGGACCTGCAGGAGGCCATCGACGCGCCCGCGTGGCACACCACGTCCGTGCCAAGCTCGTTCTTCCCCCGCGAGATGGTGCCCGCCGGCCTGGTGCTCGAGTCCCGGCTGGGTGCGGCGGCCGACGCGCTGCGCAGCCGCGGTCACGACGTGACCCTTACCGACCCATGGTCCCTTGGCCGGCTATGCGCGGTGGCCAGGGACCCGGCCGACGGAGTGCTCAGTGCAGCCGCGAATCCACGCGGAATGCAGGGTTACGCCAGCGGCCGGTAAGGCCACCGGCTGGCGGCCCTGCAAGCCCGGCTCCTGAGGACCGGCCTTCTTGCGCAAACGTCGTAGGCTATGGCTTCATGGCCGTTTCTGGGCATGCGCCGATCATGGTTGCGCTACGCCGCATCTTGCTCGTTGCAGGCGTCAGCGGGCTTGCTGGCATCCTGATCGCGGGGTTGGCGCTGCCGATCGCGGCGGGCCTCGGGCTCGTCGCGCGTGAGAGCGCGAACGGCTTCAGCGAGATGCCGAACACGCTGGACGCGACGCGGCCGTTGCCGGAGCGCTCCAGGATCCTGGACGCGGACGGCAACCTCATCGCGACCTTCTACGACGACAACCGGGTGTACCGGGAGCTCGATGAGATCGCCCCCGTCTTTCAGGACGCCGTGCTGGCGATCGAGGACCACCGCTTCTTCAGCCGGGGCCCGATCGACTTCCAGAGCACGGCGCGCGCGTTCGTCACGAACCTCGAGGAAGGCGAGATCGAGGAGGGCGGCTCGACCCTCACCCAGCAGTACGCCAAGAAGCTGGCGGAGGCGCAGGCCACGACCGAGGAGGAGCAGCTGGCCGCAACGGAGCTGACGTACGCGCGGAAGCTCCGCGAACTGCGGCTGGCGGTCGGCCTGGAGCAGCAGCTGACGAAGGAGGAGATCCTCGAGGGCTACCTCAACCTGGTCTATTTCGGCGCCGGCGCGCATGGCGTGGAGGCCGCCGCACGCCGGTACTTCTCCACCTCTGCCGCGGACCTGACGCTGGTCCAGGCGGCCACTCTGGCCGGGATCATCCAGCGGCCCACCGCCTACGACCCGACACGGAACCCGGAGGCCACCCGAGCACGGCGGGACGTCGTACTACGGCGAATGGCCGATCTCGACTTCATCAGCGAGCAGGAGCTGGAGGAAGCCCTCGAGCAGCCGCTGGAACTCGACGAGCAGGCCCGGCCAAACGGTTGCGTCGGCTCGTCGTCCGCCCCCTTCTTCTGCGACTACGTCTACCGCGAGCTCGTCGGGACATCGGAATCCGGCGGCCTGGAGGCGCTGGGTGAGACGCCCGCAGAGCGCGAGCAGGCGTTGCGGCAGGGCGGGCTGACGATCCGCACGACTCTGAGCCGGGACGCTCAGCGAGCGGCGAACCGCGCCGTCTCGGACCGGGTGGCGCCCACGGACACCGCGGTGGCGGCCCTGGCCTCCGTTGAGCCAGGTACGGGGCAGATAAAGGCGATGACCCACTCACGGGGGTACGGCGACGGCGAGGGCGAGACGTACCTCAACTATGCGGTTGACGCGGACATGGGCGGCGGCGACGGGGCGCAGCCCGGTTCCGGCGCCAAAGTGTGGGTGCTCGCCGCGGCGATCGAGCAGGGCATCGCGCTCAACATGACGATCAACTCGCCGTACCAGGTCCGCCTCCCGGAGAACTCGTTCGAGACCTGCGACGGTCCCTACTCGGGCACAGGTGTCTGGGAGCCGCGCAACTACGACACCGGCCTGAGCGGGCTGTTCGACCTGCGTTCTGGCACCGAGCTCTCGGTCAACACCTTCTACGCACAGCTCGAGCAGCAGACCGGGCTGTGCGATCCGGTGCGGATCGCGACGGAGGCAGGCCTGACGCACGCCTCCGGCGCACCGCTGAAGGAGCAGCCGTCGTTCGTACTCGGCGCCCAGGAGGTCTCGCCGCTGAGCCAGGCCGAGGCCTACGCGATGTTCGCCGCCCGCGGGGTGCACTGCGAGTCGTACGCCGTCCAGCAGGTAGAGGACCGCAACGGAGAGGTGATCTACGAGGCCGAGCCCGAATGCAACCGGGTGATGGCGGAGGAGCACGCCGACGGCGTCAACGATGTGCTGAAGGGCGTGATCTACAACGGCGGCACCGGTGCGCGGATGCGGCTCTCTGACGGCCGCGACGCCGCCGGCAAGACGGGGACCACGAACAACACGGTCGCGGTGTGGTGGAACGGTTACATCCCGCAGCTAGCGACGTCCGTGGCGGTGTTTCCGCCGGAGGTCTCCGAAAGCGGGGAGCTCGAGACCCTTACCGGCCGCTCGTTCAACGGCGAGGTCATCTACGACGTCTGCGGCGGCTGCGTCCCGGGCCCGATCTGGCTGCAGATGTACGAGGACATCCTGGACAACTACGAGCGCGAGTCGTTCACCGAGCCGGATCCGACCGTCGTCGCAGGAGCGCTGACCACCGTGCCGGATGTGCGGGGTCGCAGCCAGAGCGAGGCCGAGGACGTCCTGCGGGAGGCCGGCTTCCGCGCGCACGTGGCCGACGAGGAGCCGTCCGAGTTGCCCGAGGGCACGGTGGTCACCACCGAGCCGGAGCCTGGCTCGCGGTACCCGTCGGGTGGGAGCATCGGGCTGGTCCTCAGCAGCGGCGAGCCGCCGGACGACGATGACGACGACGATGACGACGGGCCCGGCCGCGGAAACGGGCCTCCCGACGAGCCTCCAGTCCCCGATGAGGACGGCGATCAGGACGAAGACAACGGCCCGGAGTCCGAGAACGGCGGAGAGCCCGAGAACGGTGGGGAGTCCGAGAACGGCGACTGAGCACCGCTCCTACCGTCGGCGCAGGGGGTACGGCGGCCCGCGACCAGCGGCGCCTTCCTGAAGAATCCCCACGGCCGCGTATCGGTACCCTCTAGGGTGGGCCGCTAGCTCAACTGGCAGAGCAGGAGACTTTTAATCTTCGGGTTCGGGGTTCGAGTCCCCGGCGGCCTACCCCTCGACCGGATGC
>CAZMXH010000461.1:0-3031 GCA_964570165.1 uncultured Actinomycetes bacterium | reverse complement strand
CGTCACCTTGTACAGCCGCTGCCACCAGGTCGCGCCGTCCACCCGTGCGGCTTCCTGAAGCTCCTCGGGCACCTGGGCCAGCCCGGCGAGCAGCAGCAGCGCCATGAACGGGGTCGTCTTCCAGATCTCGGACATCAGGATGACGAACAGCGACGTGCCGAAGCTGCCGAACCAGTCGGTGTTCTGGTCAACGTTCGGCAACCAGGCGAACCAACTGTTGATGAACCCGGTGTCGGGTGCGAAGGCGAACCGCCATCCGAAGGCGGACACCACGGTGATGATCGCGTACGGGATGAGGATCGCGGTTCGGACGACGGGCCGCAGCGTGGAGAGCGCCCGGTGCATCACCAGCGCGAGAGCGAAGCCCAGCACGAGCTCGACGCCGACCGTGATGACGGTGATGAGGACGGTGACGCCCACGTCCCGCCACCAGATGTAGTCGGTGAGGATCACCGCGTAGTTCTTGAACCACACGAACTCCCGCTGGTCCGGTGTCGTCAGCCGGTAGTCCCACAGCGAGTCCCACGTGGCCTGCAGGATCGGGTACAGCGTCACCAGCAGCATCACGCCGAACGCCGGGCCGGCGAGCATCCAGCCCAGCCGGGTCTCGGAGCGCTCCTTCCTGGTTCGCGGCGCCGGAGCCGGGGCGGGGGCGGTCCGGTCCTCAGTGGTGGCGGTCACAGCAGCTCCTCCTTGTTCAGCACGCCGTGGATCAGCTCGGCTGCTTGGCGGGGAGTGCTCGCCGGACGCACGGCGGCCGGCGGGTGGTAGGTGCGTTGCAGGCTTTCGGATACCTCGTTGTAGAACGGAGTCTGCGGCCGCGGCTTGGCCATCTGGAGGGACTCGAGAATCACGTCAGCCATCGGGAAGGCCTCGACCACGTCCGGGTCGTCGTACGACTCGATGGCTGCCGACGGGTTGCCTGTAAACAGCATGTACTCCGTCATGCTCTCCGGCGTCGTGATGCAGGTGGCGGCTTCCAACGCCAGCTCGGGGTGTTCGGTGAATGCTCCGATGCCCAGCGTGATGCCCCCGAACGGGGGTGCGGACTGGTCACCGGCGATGGTTTCCGGGTAGACGGTCCAGGCGAGGTCGTCGATGAACGATTCGTCGAGCGATCCGTTGTCCACTTCGCCGTTGGCCGCCTGCCAGACGTACGGCCAGTTGACCATGAAGCCTCCGCGGTCGCCCTGGAACAGGGCTCGCGACTGCTCCTCGTCGGCGGTCGAGACGGCCGGCCCGGTGACGCCCGCGTCGACCATCTGCTCGATTACCGCCGCGGCCTCCTCGGCACCTGGTTCCTCAAGGCCGAGCCGGAGATCGGCGGGGTCGGCTTCGGGGTTGAGCAGCACCGAGGTACCGGCACCTTCGATCAGCGCGTTGATCAGAACCGTGTAGCCCTCGTACCGCAAGGCCTGAATTGCGACGGTGGTGCCGGTCTGCTCGGCGGCGTCGATGATCTCCTCCCAGGAGACCGTCCCAGACTCCAGGTCCAGGCCCGCCTGTTCGGCGACCGAGCGCTTGTACCACAGCAGCTGGGTGTTCGCCCAGAACGGGATGCCGACCAGCTCGTCCTTCCAGGTGGCGCTGGCGATGGCGGAGTCGACGACGCCCTCGGTGAACTCCTCCTCCCGGTCGTTCGGGATGTCGAGCAGGAAGCCCGCCTCGGCGAACTCCGGGATGAACGGCGGATCGACGCTCATCAGGTCGATCGAGCTGTCGTTGGCTGCCAACCGTCTGATGAGCTGCTCCCGCTGCGCGGTCGCGCTGTTCGGCAGCACCGAGACGTCGATCTGGTAGGCGCCGCCGGCCTCCTCGGTGCACTTGGCCGCGAGCTCGGCCTGGCCGCCGTTGTCCGGGTTGATGTACCAGTTCAGCGTGGGCGGGCCGGTCTCGCCTCCGCACGCCGCCAGCATCAGCGCTGCCAAGACACCCAGCAGCGCCGCAAGTCGCCTACCGCGCACGTCGCCTCCCCCGTGTCCCGGACGCGCGCCGCGCGACCCGGCGACGGCGCCGGATGTGCCGATCTATGAGGCCATTCTGACACCGCGACGGGCACTCCGCAGTGGAACTCAGGTGCGATCCATGCGAGATGGCCGTGAAGGCGCGTGTAAGCAGTAATTGAGCAGTGATGATCGCGCTCTCACTGGACAATTCCGGCATACCTGGCGCGTGATCGAATCGTAACACCCAAAGTACCCGGAGTCGCTTGCCAACGGCGTTCACAGGGGCTTTCGTGGCCGTAACATCCGCGAATCAGTGTCGCTCATCACCTGCGGAGAAAGGGGCATGGTATGGCCGATAGCAGGGCCAGACGCGGCTTCGTCGGCGTGTCTTCCGCGCTGGCGTTGTCGCTCGTGTTAGTCGCCTGTGGAGGCGACGACGACGACGGTACGACGGAGGAGGCGCCGGCCGAGGAAGGCGAGGCCGAAGAGGGGGAAGCCGCTGACGGCGAGTGCGAGTTTGCCGAGCCATACGGCGACCTCAGCGGCACTCAGATCACCGTCTACAGCACGATCGTGGACCCGGCCGAGGTGGAGCCCCTCGAGGCGTCGTTCGACGCGTTCGAGGAGTGCACCGGCACCACGGTGGTGTACGAAGGGTCGGACGAGTTCGAGGCTCAGCTGCCGGTCCGCATCGAGGGCGGTACACCGCCGGACATGGCGCTGATTCCACAGCCCGGACTGCTGGCGCAACTCGTCAATGACTATCCGGACGCTGTCATGCCGGCTCCGGACGAGACGCAGGCGAACGTCGAGGCCTCGTTCGACCCGTCATGGATCGAGTACGGCACCATCAACGACACGTTCTACGCTGCGCCGTTCGGCTCCAACGTCAAGTCCTTCGTGTGGTACTCGCCGTCCGCGTTCGCGGACGCGGGGTACGAGGTTCCCGAGACGTGGGACGAGCTGATTGCGCTGTCCGACCAGATCGTGGCCGACGGCAGCGTGCCGTGGTGCGCGGGAGTCGGCTCCGGCGAGGCCACCGGGTGGCCGGCCACCGACTGGCTTGAGGACGTGATGTTGCGCAC
>CAZMXH010000460.1:0-3033 GCA_964570165.1 uncultured Actinomycetes bacterium | reverse complement strand
TACAGCGTCACAACCGGCTGCACGCCGCGCTCCAGCAGCCCGTCCAGCAGCCGCGCGTAGAAGTCGACGCCCGTCCGGTTGAGCGGGCCGCGACCGCCCGGTTGCACGCGCGGCCAGGAGATCGACAGCCGGTACGCGGACAAGCCAAGCTCCGCGATGTGGCCGAGGTCCTCGGCCCAGCGGTGGTAGTGGTCGTCGGCGACCTCGCCGGTGCCGCCGGCCAGCGCCTTGCCCGGCGTGCGCGAGAACGTGTCCCAGATAGACGGGCCACGCCCTCCCTCCCGGACGCCGCCCTCGATCTGGTACGCGGCCGTCGCCGCACCCCAGACAAACCCGTCCGGGAACCGTCGCCCGCCATCGGTCCTGCTCATAGCCTTGCGACTCCTGGATCCTCTCCTAGATGCGCCGAGCTGGCAGCGCTCTCACACTACCGGCCCGTTCAGGCCAGCGCCGGAATCTCCAGCGTCAGGGCCGCCGCGGCGGCGTCCAAGGTCGCCGGCACACCGAGTGGCACGGTGATCGCGCCCGGCCCATGGCCGAAGCCCAGCTCTCCCACGATCGGGACGCCCAGCCCGCCGAACCGGTCCAGCGCAAGGTCATGAACGCCGTCCTCGCAACCCTGCCAGGAGCCGAGCGCGATGCCTGCAACACCCTCCAGCCACCCGGACCGCAGCAGGTGGGTGAAGACGCGATCCAGCCGGTACAGGTCCTCGTCGGTGTCCTCGAGCAGCAGGATCCCGCCGCCGGCACCGGGCCACGCGGTCGGCGATCCCAGCTCCGCGGCGAGCACGCTGGCGCACCCCCCGACCGTGACTCCCCGGGCGGCGCCGGGCACCAGCCCCACGGCACCAGGCGAGGTCAGCGTCAGTTCGCTTGCCGGCTCGAACAGCATCCGGCGCAGCAGCAGCGCCGAGCGCGCGTCGTCGAGGAACGATTCGGTGCCGACCATCGGGCAGTGCAGCGTCGCCACGCCCAGCCGCGTGCCGAAGGCCGCGTGCAGCGACGTGACGTCGCTGTAGCCGCCGAACACCTTGGGCGGGACGGCCCGCATAGCATCCCAGTCCAGCAGGTCGGCGATCCGCTGTGACCCGTAGCCGCCGCGCGCACACAGCACCCCTGCGACATCCGCGGCCAGCCAGGCTTCCTGCAGGTCGGCGGCCCGAGCCGAGTCCGGCCCCGCCATATACCCGAAGCGGGGATGCACGTCGGCCGCGTGGGCGCCCAGTACGACGTCCAGCCCCCAGGACCGCAGGACCCGGCACCCGGCGTCCAGCCGCTCCTTCGCGACCGGCCCGCCCGGCGAGACGACCGCCACCCGGTCACCAGGTCGGAGCCGTGGCGGCCGGCGCAGCGGGGGGACGGTCGGGGCCGCGGCGGTACCGGGCATCGTCGCGTGCCTCGTCAGGACGTCAACCAGTCGGCGACGAGGGCGCCGATCTCTGGGCCCGCGTCCTCCTGCAGGAAGTGCGACGCGCCCCCGACGCGGCGCGGCGGCGGGCATCGCAGCGCGGCCGCGACGGCCTCCCCGAACTCGACCGGGAGCACCGGGTCGTCGGACGCCCACAGCATCAGCACCGGCCGGTCGTCATCGCGCAGATGACCGATGATCCGCCTCCCGTCGGCGGCACCCGGAGCGTCCGGCGTGAGCGGCAGTAGCTCGGGGAACGCCCGGACGCCTGCCTTGGACTCCGGGGAGTCGAACGGCGCATCGTAGCCGGCGATCACCCGGTCTCCCGGGTCCCGGTAACAGGCGTTGCGCACCAGCATGCCTACCGGCGGGTCCTCGGTACGCGCGACGAAGTTCCTGAACCGGTACCAGGCGTCGGTCATCCGCTGCTGCCCGGTGAAGGGCCCGGTCTGCATCAGCACGATCCGGGAGATCCGGTCGGGGTGCTCGACCGCGAGCCGCAGCCCGATCGGTCCGCCCCAGTCGTGCAGCACCACGGTCGCGTCCCGGACGTCGAGCGCGTCGAGCAGCCCGGCCATCGTCTCCACGTGTCGGTCGTAGCTGTACCAGGACGGGTCCACCGGCTTGTCGGACCTTCCGAACCCCGCGTAGTCCGGGGCGATGCAGCGGTGGCCCGCGTCCCGCACCGGCGGGATCACCGTGCGCCACAGGTACGACCAGGTCGGTTCGCCGTGGAAGAAGATCACCGGCCGGCCCTCGCCCTCATCGACGTGCGCAAGGCGCAGGCCGTCGAATGTCCGGTAGTGCGGGTGGAAGGGATAGTCCGGTAGATCGGCGAACCTGTCCTCAGGGGTGCGGACGGCGTTGATCGGCATGCGCGTCGAGTCTAGGCGCACCTCATCTTCCCGACTTGTCAGGGTCACCGGGCACGTCCGCCCTGGCCAGCGACTTGTCCGACCTGACAAGTCGCAGAGGAGGCGTCACATGCCGCCGATTCCGACGTACTTGATCTCAAGGAACTCCTCGATCCCCTCCTTGCCGCCTTCGCGGCCGAAGCCCGACGCCTTGACGCCGCCGAACGGCGCGGCGGGGTTGGAGATGACACCTGCGTTGAGGCCGACCATGCCGGTCTCGAGGCCCTCCGTCACGCGCAACGCCCGGTACAGGTCCCGGGTGAAGACGTAGGCGATCAAGCCGTACGGCGTGTCGTTGGCCAGCCGCAGCGCTTCCTCCTCGGTGGCGAAGGTCGTCACAGGAGCCACCGGGCCGAAGATCTCCTCGTGCATCAGCCGGGCGTCGATCGGCACGTCCGCCAGCACGGTAGGCGCGTAGAACCAGCCCGGCCCATCGACCGCGTCGCCTCCGGTCAGCACCCTGGCCCCGCTGTCGGTGGCGTCTGCCACCAGGGACGCCACGCCCTCGCGGGCGCGCTCGGTGATGAGCGGACCGACCTGAACGCCGTCCTCGGTTCCGCGCCCGACGACCAGCTTGCCCATCCGCTCGGCCAGCCGGGACGAGAACTCCGCGGCCACCGACTCGTGGACGAGGAACCGGTTCGCCGCTGGGCAGGCCTCACCGATGTTGCGCATCTTGGCGGCCACCGCGCCGTCGACGGCGGTGTCAAG
>CAZMXH010000459.1:0-3035 GCA_964570165.1 uncultured Actinomycetes bacterium | reverse complement strand
CGACCGCAACCTGGTGTGCGCCTGCCCCGATCCGACTGCCTTCGAGGGCTGAGGGCGCTTACGACGGTCCGCGTGGTGCATCGGGCTCGGCTTCCATGCCTGCCCGCTGTGCCGGGCGATGCGGGAAAGGCGCCACTCTCCGTTGGCTAACTGTGTTAGCTTGAAAGCTATGCAGTATAGCCAACGGAGAGGTGAATCATGGCCAAGAATCCAGCGATCGAGATCGCGCCGGGCCTGTACCGGATCCCTACGGCGCCGTGGGATCTGCTGAACTCCTACGCCATCGTCGACGCCGACGGGCAGGTCACCGTGGTCGACGCCGGGTTGAAAGGGACACCGCGAAAGATCGCAGCGGCGCTGCGCTCGATCGGTAGTGCGCCTAGCCAGGTCATTCGGATCGTCATGACGCATGCCCACCCGGATCACGCGGGTGGACTGTCCCGGCTTCAGGGGGAGACCGGCGCGGCCGTGGCTGCGCACGCGGACGACGCCGGGCCGTTGCGAAATGGCCGTACCCCGCCACGGGACCAGGCCACGTTCGGCGGCAGGCTCATGGAACTGCTGCCCGGCGGGGGTTTCGCACCGGCGGGTGTTGCCGAGGAACTCGTCCACGGGCAGGTCCTGGATGTTGGCGGTGGCCTGGAGGTCATCCACACACCCGGGCACTCGCCAGGTCACGTCGCGCTGCTGCACCTGGCGAGCCGCACGCTCATCACCGGCGACTCGATCTTCAACGTCCGCGGCCTGCGGTGGTCGCCGGCGGCACTCTGCACGAACTTCCGGCTTACGAAGGAGACCGCGACCCGGTTGGCTGAGTTCGAGTACAGCACCGCAGCCTTCACCCATGGCCCCGAGATCACAGACAACCCGAGGGGCGCTATCCGCGCCTTCCTGAAGCGCCAGGGCGTCCGAACCGAGTGAGGCTTGCACGTGTCCCGAGTTGGCCTGACAACCGATGCGGTGATCGACGCTGCGATCGCGGAGATCGACGAACACGGCATGCCTGCGCTGACTCTGGCGGCAGTGGCCAAGCGGTGCGGGGTCGCGCCGCCGTCGCTGTACAAGCACGTCCGCGATCTCGGGCACGTCCGCAGCCTGGTCGCGGTGCGGATCATCGAGGAGATGATCGAGCAGGTGCTGCCGGCGGTGACGGGTCGCAGCGGCTACGACGCGCTGTCGGGGCTGATGCGGGCCTGGAGAGCCTACGTCCTGCAGTACCCCCGCCGGTACGACGCGATGCTGCTCGACCCGCTTCGCGACCCCGTTGTGCGGCCCGTCGGTGTCCGCCTGCTCGAGCTAGTGCTGGCCGTGCTGCGGGGCTACGGGCTGGATGGCTCGGAGGCCATCCATCAGGCCAGATGCGTGCGCTCGGCGGTTCACGGCTTCGTGAGCCTGGAAGCGCACGGAGGCTTCGGCTTGGAGGAGGACGTCGACGTCAGTTACGAGCGTCTGATCGAGATGGTGGCCGGCAGCCTGGCCGCTGGACGCCGGCGTGCGGGCGTGGTCACGCCCACCGCCGGCGACAGCCCGGCGTGACAGCGGTCGTATCAAGATCGCTCTACAGGTCGACGGGCGTCGAGGCTGGCCAGTTCGGCGGCCGTGCGCCCGTGCTCCCAGCCCGCGCGGTTCGCCACGGCGACTCGCTTGGTGACGGTTGCCGGGAACAGCTCGGCGAACAGCCGGTCGACCCGCTCCTCCCGCGCGGTCAGCACGGGAAGCAGCCGCTCGGCGTCGTCGACCGTGGACTGGGCGGCGTGGGCGGCGGCAGCCTGCAGCCGCTCCCCGATTCGGACGGCGTACGAGACGAGGAACGCATGCCGGTACGACCGGGTCCGTGACTGGCCGGACCTGCTGATCTGGCGGCCCGCGCGGAGCATCTCACGGCTCGCTTGCACAAGTAGGGAAGTGGTCAACAACTCCACGAGCTGCAGGTCGGTCTCATGGCCAAGGACGGTCACGAACCCGAGATCGCCGGTTGTTACGGCGCGGCAACCGTTCGCCCTGGCAACAGCGCTCACGAGGTGGGTCTTCGCAGAGATGTACGGGGGGTGGAGCCAGATCCGCCTGCCGGCGGGCGCGTCGAGCGGCTTCGTACCGTCAGCGGCCGCCTCTACGGCGGCCCGATCGATGGCGAACTTGGTCATCAGCTCCTGAGCTTTGGCGGACAACGCATCGGCCTCGCCTTCGTAGTCGGTCGCCTCGGCCTTCGCGAGCAGGCTGCGAATGCGGCTGAGCACTTTCTGATCCGTGGAAGCGGTCGAGGCGCCCGCACGGCCCTGACCCGGCAGCGGGACAAGGCGCGGGAGCGGAGGCAGGCTCCTGAGCAGGTTCGCGACGAGGAGCGCAGCTCGCAGCGCTTGCCGCGGCTGTCGGGTGCCGCCGCTCGCGGGTGCCCACCGGTGAAGGAGTGGCCGACGCGGCTCCTCCTGGCTGTTTCCGGCGATCGGGATGCCGAGCGTGTCGAGTTGCGCTTGCCAGCGCCGGTCGATCGTCGCCGGGCTGTAGCCGGCGTGCTCGGCGGCGATCATCTCGAGCACGAGCGGCTTGGACGGAGTACCGAGCTGGCGACCGGTCTGCTCCACGACATCAACGGGAAGCCAGCCGGCCTTCCAAGCGTCACGAATGATGCGGGAAAGCAGGCGGCGCAGCCGGGCGTCGAGCAATGCGGGATGGGAGGCACCAAGTGCCGCCAGCTTGTCGAGGCCGGCGTTGGCGACCGCCGAGGGGCCATGGCGCAGCACGCCCATGACCGCGTTGAGCGTTCGGTCGATCAGCTCGGCTGACGTGTCCGACGGCCTGGGCGTTCCTGGTGCGGTCGGAGCGGTGGTGCTGGTGGGGATCAAGGTCGCCCTCCTTCGTGTTTGGACGTGTCCGTGCCGGTTTCAGCGCAGCGTGCCAGTCCGCACCGACAGCTCAGAGAAATACCGTTTTCGCAGGTAAATGGATATTGTGCAAACAGGAGTTCGCGTATAGGATTAGATCAGGAGTTCGAGGTGGGTGGGTTGGTGAGCTCCCGGTGGCGGGGGTGTTGGGGC
>CAZMXH010000458.1:0-3039 GCA_964570165.1 uncultured Actinomycetes bacterium | reverse complement strand
GATCAACGCAGACTACATCAGCGTCGTCGCGCTCGACCTGGCAGGTGGTCAGTTGCTGTCGTGGCGCCGGTCGTTCGCCGGGCAGTCGGTCTCACCTGATCGGGCGGTGGCGGCGACCGCGGCGCTGGCGCGGCGGGTGGGCCGTCGGATCGAGCGGGACGGCCGCGCGGTGCTCGGCCTCACGCTGGGCGTACCGGGCCTGATCGAGGCCGACGGGAGTGTGCACGTGGCCCCGAACCTGGGCTGGCGGCACCTTGACCTGCGGGGACGGCTGGCCGCGGCGCTCGGCGAGCCGCCGTACCCCATCGTCGTCGACAACGACGCCAACCTGGCAGCGAGCGCCGAGTACCGCTACGGCGCGCACGCCGGGACACCCAACCTCGCGTACCTGACCGGCGAGGTCGGCATCGGAACCGGCATCATCGCCGACGGCCGTCTGCTGCGCGGCGCGAAGGGGTTCGCCGGCGAGCTCGGCCACGTCCAGCTCGACCCGGCCGGCCCGCAATGCGCGTGCGGGCGCCGCGGATGCCTGGAGGCGATGGTAGGGATCGCCGCGATCCTCCGGCGGATCACGCCGGAGGCTTTCACCGATCGGCCGCCGGCCGACTGGGAGCCCGAGGTCGCCGAGGTTGTGCGCCGGGCGCGAGCCGGTGATTCCAGCGTGCTCGCGGTGCTCGCCGACGTGGGCGGCTGGTTGGGGCGCGGCGCGGCGGTCCTGGCCAACGTCGTCAACCCGGAGGTCATCGTCCTCGGCGGCTACTTCGTCCCGCTGGCCCCGTGGCTGCTGCCCGCGGCGCAGGAGCGGCTGCGGGAGCGGACCATCGGCGCCGACGCGGGAGGGACTCGGCTCGTCGCCTCGGCGCTCGGCCAGCGCGCCGCGGCGACCGGGGGTGCCGCCCGGGTCCTCGAGGAGGTGGACAGCGGGGCGCTGCCCCGGCTGCCGTGACGGCTCACGCAGGGTCGTCGAGCACGGCCTCCCGGGCCGCCGCATAGCGTTCGCGTACGTGCGGTGCGGGGTCGGCCTCGTGGGTCTGCAGCCCGGACGGCGTCCATACCGGGGCCTCCTGCTCACCCAGAGCGACCCAGGCCGCCTGCCGAGCGGCGCCGGCGGCGACGTACTCGTCCGGTTCCGGGACGGCGACCGGGCGGCCGAAGACCGTGGGAGCGATACGCTGGACGGCCTCCGAACGCGCGCCGCCCCCGATCAGGATGACCCGGTCCGCGGACGCGCCCTGCGCCGTGATCGCGTCCACCCCGTCGGCGAGAGCGCACAGCATCCCCTCCACGGCCGCGCGGGCCAGGTTGGTCCGGGTGGCCGACGCGAGGCGCAGCCCGTGCAGGGCGCCGGTGGCGTGCGGTCGGTTGGGGGTGCGCTCGCCCTCCAGGTACGGGACGAGGACGAGGCCGCCGGCTCCTGGCGCGGCGGACAGTGCCAGGCTCGACAGCTCGTCGTGATCCACGCCGAGCAGCTCGCAGGCGGCGTCCAGCACGCGGGCGGCGTTCAGGGTGCACACCAGGGGCAGGAACCGGCCGGTGGCGTCGGCGAATCCGGCCACGATGCCGGTCGGGTCAGCCGTGGGTTGCGCCGCGACGGTGAAGATCGTCCCAGAGGTGCCGATCGACACGACGACGTCCCCCTCGGCCGCTCCGACACCGAGCGCCGCGGCGGCGTTGTCACCTGTCCCGGGCCCGAGGAGGCGGTCACCCGAGGCACCCGCCGTGTCCGAAGGACCGAGGACCGTGGGGAGCGCCGCGTCCTTGCCGAGCGCCATCGCGAGCAGGTCGCGGCGGTACTCGCCCGTGGCGGGAGACCAGTAACCCGTGCCGCTGGCGTCTCCGCGGTCGGTGCGCAGGCCGGTGAGCTCACCAGCGCCGCTCAGCCGCCAGGTGAGCCAGTCGTGAGGCAGGCATACCGCCGCCGTCCGCTCCGCCGCGGCGGGCTCGTGCTCGGCGAGCCACCGCAGCTTGGTGACGGTGAACGAGGCGACCGGCACCGAGCCGACGGCCTCGGCCCACGCCTTGGCCCCGCCCGGCAGCTCGGCCACCAGGTCTTTGGCGGCACCGGCGGACCGGGTGTCGTTCCACAGCAGCGCGGGCCGCACCACCTCGCCGGACTCGTCCAGGCACACCATGCCGTGCTGCTGGGCCGCGACGGCTATCGCGGCGGTGTCGCCGATCCCCCCGGCATCCTCGATCGCCGCCCGCATCGCCATCCACCAGGCGTCCGGGTGAACCTCGGTGCCCTCCGGATGCGCCGCCCTGCCCTCCCGGATTCGCGCACCTGTCTCGGCCTCGCGTACCACGACCTTGCAGGACTGGGTCGACGAGTCGACGCCGGCCACCAGGGTCACGACCGCGCCCCCATGAGATGCTCGACGGCCAGCTGGTTCAGGTGTACGTAGCCGTAGCCGCGGGCGCCAGCGGCGTCGGGGTCGAAGTCCTCGAACGCGGCCCGGTCCGCGAGAAGGTCAGCGTAGGTCTCGCCGTCGGCCAGCGTCGGGACCGCCAGCTCCCGGACCCGGCTCGCGGCCAGCGCCTCGGCGACCTCCGGGTCGGCGCGCCATGCCGCGGCCCGCTGCTTGAGCAGCAGGTAGGTGCGCATGTTTGCGGCCGCGGCCGCCCAGACTCCGGCGGCGTCCTCGGTCCGGGGCGGCTTGAAGTCGAAGTGCCGCGGGCCGTCGTACGCGCGGCCACCCTCGGGGCCGCCGAACTCGAGGAGGTCGACGAGGAAGTATGCGTTGAGGACGTCACCGTGCCCGAACACCAGGTCCTGGTCGTACTTCACGCCCCGTTGCCCGTTCAGGTCGATGTGGAAGAGCTTGCCGTGCCACAGCGCCTGCGCGATGCCGTGAGCGAAGTTGAGCCCGGCCATCTGCTCGTGCCCGGTCTCCGGGTTGAGCCCGACCATCTCGGAGTCCTCGAGAGTGCCGAGGAATGCCAGGGCGTGGCCGACGAAGCGCAGCAGGATGTCGCCGCGGGGCTCGTTGGGCTTGGGCTCCAGGGCGAAGCGCAGCCCGTAGCCGCGGTCGCGGACGTAGG
>CAZMXH010000457.1:0-3042 GCA_964570165.1 uncultured Actinomycetes bacterium | reverse complement strand
CGCGTCGGCGCCTCCGTCGACGCCGACGAGGACGGGTCGGTACTCGCGGATGTAAGACCTGAGCATGGCCAGGTCCTCGCGGTAGTGGTAGCCGCGGACGACCACCAGCGCGTGGCGTCCGTCGAAGGCGGTGTCGACGTCGGGCACCCCCACGCCGTCGAGCAGCAGCTCGCGTTCTTTGCGCAGATACTCCATGGTGTTCTCGGCGAACGCCTCGATCTGCGACGACAGGCCCGCCCGGGCGGCGGTGAGCTGCTCGGCGACGCTGCGCGCGGTCTGGAGCGTGCCCTTGGCGATCTCGGTGCTCGTGCCGTCGGTGTCGCGAAAGATGACGTTTCCGTCGATTCGCAGCGTCTCGCCATCCCGGACCTCCTCGAACACCTTCTCGCCCACCGCGTCGAGCAGCGGGATGCCGGCTTCGAGCAGGATCTGCGGGCCGAGGTTCGGATACCGCCCGCTGATGGACGGCTGCACGTTGACTACGGCGGCGACCTCCCGGGCGACCAACGCCTCTGCGCTCACGCGATCCAGGTCGAGATGGTCGATGACGGCGATCTCGCCGGGCTGGAGGCGTTTGGTGAGGTTCTTCGTGCGGCGATCGAGGCGCGCAACGCCACGCAACCCGGGCAGGTCCGCGGACCTGCGCCGATGCCGAATCGGGATAGGGAACCTCACCGACCGAATCCTGCCACGTCCGCCGTTCACGTGTGGCACGCGCACCCCGGCGCGGCATCCGCGCCGGGCACGGCGCTAGCCGGTCTTGGCTTCCGCCGCGGTGGCGAGCAGCTCGACGGCGTGCGCCTTGGCCGTGGCCGAGCCCTCGAGGCCGGCGAGCATCCGGGACAGCTCCCGGATGCGCCCCTCGGCGTCGAGGGCCACGACGCCGCTTGTCGTGACGCTGCCGTTGTCGCTCTTCACCACCCGAAGGTGCCGGTCGGCGAACGCCGCGACCTGTGGCAGGTGCGTCACGACCAGCACCTGGGCGCTCCGGGCAAGCCTGGCCAGCCGGCGGCCCACCTCCACGGCCGCCGCGCCTCCCACGCCCGCGTCCACCTCGTCGAAGACGAATGTCGGAACCGGGTCGGCGCCGGCGAACACCACCTCGATCGCCAGCATCAGCCGGGACAGCTCACCGCCCGACGCGCCCTTGTCCAGCGGTCGCGGCTCCACGCCGGTGTGCGCCGCGAACAGGATCTCCACGTCGTCCACGCCCGTCGGACCGAACGCCACCGCGTCACCGTCCCCGATCCGTAGGCCGCCCGGATCGGGACGCTGCCGGACCGTCACCACCACTCGCGCGTTGGGCATGGCGAGCGCGGCAAGCTCGGCCCCGACCGCTGCGCCGAACTTCTCACCGGCCTCCTGGCGTGCTGCAGAGATCGTGCCCGCCAGGTCGGCCAGCTCCTCCCGGAGCCGGTCGCGCTCCGCCGAAAGCTCGGTGATCCGCTCGTCGTCGCCCTCGAGCTCCAGCAACCGCTTCGCGGCCCGCTCGGCCCATGCCAGGACGGCGTCGACGTCGTCGCCGTACTTTCGCGTGAGGCCGGCCAGGTCGGCGCGGCGCTGTTGGATCTCCGCGAGCCGGACAGGGTCGGTGTCCACGCCGGAGGCATACGAGGCAAGGTCGGCGGCCACGTCTGAGAGCAGGTAGGACGCCTCGGCCAGCCGGCCGGCGAGCGCGGCCAGCTCGGGGTCGTGAGCCTGCTGCCCTTCGACGGCCTGCCGGGCGGTCGCCACCAAGCCGAGGGCGTCGATAGAGTCCGGGCCGACCTCGTCGGCGGCCAGCGCGGCGTGCGCCGTCTCGGCGGCGGTGCGCAGCGCATCGGCATGGGCCAGCCGGGACTCCTCCGCCTCGATCGCCGCGTCCTCGCCTGGTTGCGGATCGAGCCGCTCGACCTCGGCGAGGCCGTGGCGGAGCAGGTCGGCCTCCTGTGCCCGCTCCCGCGAACGCGTGGATATCTCCTCGAGCTCGCCTTCCACGGCCCGCAGCCGCTCGTACCGGTCGGCGTACCGGCTAAGCGGGATGGCGACGGCGTCCCCGGCGTAACGGTCGAGCGCGGCCCGCTGCCTTTGTCCGCGCAACAGCCGGTGCTGGTCGCTCTGGCCATGGACGGCGACCAGGCCGTCGGCAAGCTCGGAGAGCAGGCTCACCGGCGCGGATCTGCCGCCGACATGAGCCTTGGACCGTCCCTCCGACGAGACCGACCGAGACAACAGAAGATCGCCGTCGTCCAGGTCTCCCCCGGCGTCGGCCACGCGCTCAGCGAGGGAACCGGCGGGATCGACCCGAACACGGCCCTCGACGGTAGCTTTCTCCCATCCGGACCGAACCGCACCGGGGTCGGCCCGGCCGCCCATCAGCAACCCGAGTCCGGTCAGCACCATCGTCTTCCCCGCACCCGTCTCACCGGTGAGCACGGTCAGCCCGGCGGTCAGATCGAGCCGGGCATCCTCGATCACGCCCAGTCCACGGATCCTGATCTCGCTGAACACAGTTCCGCAGCCTACGCGGACGGCCGCCGGTCGTAATGCGCGCCGCGCCACCCTTCGACGGGCAGCGCGAACTTCGCCACCAGCCGGTCGGTGAACGGCGGACGATGCAACCGGGCCAGCCGTACCGGCCTGCTCCCGCGCCGCACCTCCACCCGGGCGCCGGGCGGAAGGTCGACCGTCCGCCTCCCGTCGCACCACAGCACCGCCTTCGGGGTCTCCGGCTGGGCGGTCACCGCCAACTCGGAGGTCGGCGCCACCACAAGGGCGCGGGCGAACAGAGCGTGCGCGCTGATGGGCAGGAGCAGCAGGGCCTCGAGATCCGGCCAGACAACCGGCCCGCCCACGCTGAACGCGTACGCGGTCGAGCCGGTCGGGGTCGCCATGATGACGCCGTCGCATCCCCAGCGGGACAGGGCGCGCCCGTCGACCTCCGCCACGAGGTCCACCATCCGCTCCCGGCTGGCCTTCTCGACGGTCGCCTCGTTGAGCGCCCAGTCGGTCGCCACAACCGAGTCGTCAGCCCGGACCAGGACGTCGATCGTCATCCGCTCC
>CAZMXH010000456.1:0-3055 GCA_964570165.1 uncultured Actinomycetes bacterium | reverse complement strand
GGTTGTACAGGAACGCCCCGAGGGTCGCGAGCGCCGTCACCAGCACCACGTCCACCACCGCGATCAGGGTGGTGAAGCCGAGCACGCGGGACAGTGCCGTGTAGTCCTGGATGTTGACACCCGGGCTGGTCTCCGAGGCGGTCAGCTCGAGCACCAGGTCCCCGACGGACGAGAACACGCCAGCAGCGTCGAGCACCGACCACAGCACCGCGACCGCGACGAACAGCGAAATGCCGATCGCCACGGACAGCAGGAACGCCGTCTTCATCACCGACCACGGGTCCACCCGCATCAGGCGCAGCCGCGCCTTGCGTACCCGGGACGTGCGGCGCACGGGCGCGGGTGCCCGCTGCGGCGGATGCGTCGGCGGGGGAGGCGGTATGTGCTGCACCGGCTTGGCGTCGAGGCTCACCTGGGTCTCCTCCGCCGGCTTCGGCGGGGGCGGAGCCACGGGTGCGGCCGGAGCCGGAGTTTCCACCCGTTCCTGAGGTGCCGACGGCTGTACCTGACGCGCCTGTGGCCGCGCGGGCTGCGGCTCCGGCCGCTGCTCCGGAGCACGTGGGCCAGCAGGTGGCATCGTGCCCGCCCGCCCGCTTACGGCCTCGCTCGCCGGGTTCTGAGATCCCGCAGGGCGCTCCCTCGGGGCCTCCGGCTCCTCGGTCGGATGCACGGGCGCCCTGCTACGCGCGGGTGCGGTCGCAGCCATCGCCGCCGCTGCACCCGTCGGACCCTCGACCGCGGGACGCTCGGTAGTCTCGGCCTCGTCCTGCCCGGCCCGGCCGGTCTTCGCCTGCACGTCCTGCTCCGGCGACGTGGACGGGCTCTGGATTCGCTGCGTAACTTCCCTGGTCCGCTCCGCCGCACGGGCCGCCTGCGCCCGCAGGGCCGCGGCTACTTCGTACGCCGACGATGCCTTGGTGGTCGGGCTGCCGGCTCCGTTACCCCGCGGCGATGTCTCGGACGAAGCACCCTGAGGCGCATCGTGAGGCGTCGCGGGACGCCCAGTTCCGCCGCTGGTCGTCACGACTCATCACCTTTCACTTCGCCGGTCGGCTCCACCGCAGCGGAATCTGTCTGTGCAACATCCTCGGCGTTACGGGCGATCGCCACAATGGAATCCCCTGCACCGAGTGTGACGTACTTAACGCCCATGGTGTCACGCCCCTTCGCCGGCACGTCCCGCACCGGGCTTCGTGTCACCCCGCCCGACGCACGAATGGCCAGTACCTCGTCGCCCTCACCGACGACAAGCGCGCCGACCAGCGTGCCGCGGTCTTCTTTGATCTTCATTGCCTTGATGCCGAGGCCGCCCCGGCCTTGCAGCCGGTACTCCTCGACCGCCGTACGTTTGGCGTACCCGCCATCCGTGATAGTGAACACGAAAGACTCCGTGTAGTCCTGGACTACCGACATCGAGAGCAGCTCGTCACCTTCGCGGAACTTCATGCCTACCACCCCACTGGTGGCACGTCCCATCGGCCTGAGCTGCTCGTCGGTCGCCGTGAACCTGATCGCTTGAGCCTTCCGCGACACTAGCAGGATGTCGTCATCCACCGATACGAGCTCGGCACCGATCAACTCGTCGTCCTCGTGCCGGAACGTCAGGGCGATCAGCCCGCCGGTGCGCGGCGAGTCGTACTCGGTCAGGCGCGTCTTCTTGACCATGCCTTTCCTGGTCGCGAGGACTAGGTACGGCTGCTGCTCGTAGTCCCGGATCGCCAGCACCCGGGCGATCGACTCGTCCGGTTGGAAGGCGAGCAGGTTCGCGACGTGCTGACCCCTCGAGTCGCGGGGGAGTTCGGGCAGCTCGTAGGCCTTCGCCCGGTAGACCCGCCCGAGGTTGGTGAAGAACAGAATCCAATGGTGCGTCGTCGTGACGAAGAAGTGCTCAACGACATCGTCCTCGCGCAACTGGGCGCCGCGCACGCCCTTGCCGCCGCGCTTCTGCGACCGGTACAGGTCCACCCGGGTGCGCTTGGCGTACCCGCCGCGGGTGATGGTGACGACCACGGGTTCCTCGGGAATCAGGTCCTCGGCGGTCATGTCACCCTCGGCTGCGACGATCCGGGTGCGCCGCTCGTCGCCGTACCGAGCGACGATCTCCCCGAGCTCGTCCCTGATGATCTGCCGCTGCCGGGCCGGCGAGGCGAGAATCTCGTTGTAGTCGGCGATCTCGCGCAGCTTCTCTTCGTACTCGTCGGTGATCTTCTGCCGCTCGAGAGCTGCCAACCGGCGCAGCTGCATCTCCAGGATCGCGTTCGCCTGGATCTCGTCGACGTCGAGCAGCTCCATCAGGCCCGCGCGCGCGGCATCAACGTCCGCCGACCGCCGGATGAGCGCGATAACCTCGTCGATGGCGTCGAGCGCCTTCAAGTAGCCGCGCAGGATGTGGGCGCGTTCCTCGGCCTTGCGCAAGCGGTACCGGGTGCGGCGCTGGATGACGTCGACCTGGTGGTTGACCCAGTGGCGGACGAACCCATCGAGGGACAGGGTGCGCGGCACGCCGTCGACGAGGGCGACCATGTTGCAGCCGAAGCTGTCCTGCAGCTGGGTGTGCTTGTACAGGTTGTTCCGGACGACGGTGGGGATCGCGTCCCGCTTGAGGACGACGACGATCCGCATGCCCGTCCGCGACGAGGAGTCGTCGCGCAGGTCGGCGATGCCGGGCACCTTGCCCGAGTCGGCCAGCTCCGCGATCTTGCGAGTGAGCGCATCCGGGTTCACCTGGTACGGCAGCTCCGTGATAACCAGGCAGGTACGCCCCTTCTGGTCCTCCTCGACCTCGACGACCGCCCGCATCACGACGGAACCCCTGCCGGTCCGGTACGCCTGCTCGATGCCAGTGGTGCCCACGATCAGCCCGGAGGTCGGGAAGTCGGGCCCCTTGATGTGCTGCAACAGCGCGTCGAGCAGTTCGTCGTTGGAGGCGTCGGGATGCTCCAGGTACCAGTTGATGCCCGCCGCGACCTCGCGGAGGTTGTGCGGCGGGATGTTGGTGGCCATGCCCACGGCGATGCCGCCGGCGCCGTTCACGAGCAGGTTCGGGAACCGGGCA
>CAZMXH010000455.1:0-3059 GCA_964570165.1 uncultured Actinomycetes bacterium | reverse complement strand
CGCAGACCTCGTGAAGCAGGGGCAACTCTGCTGAACGTGATCGAACCGAACGCCGGCCGTCGTCGCCACAGGCCCACACGACGAAGCGTCCCCGGGCCCGTTCTCCGAGGGGCCGGGGGACGCTTCACGTGGTGAGGCCGCTGTGAACCCGGGTCACCGGGGCCGGGGAGTCACCCGGTGCCGGAGCGGCCACGTTTGTGGGGGCGTTACCCGTTCGTGACCATACTCGTGCGCGCGCGACTTGTGAAGGGTCATGTCGCTGCTGAGCACAATTGGTCGTCTCGTGTCACACAACCTGGTGCAGCCAGCGCACCGGAGCACCCTCCCCTGCGTAGCGGAACGGCTCAAGCTCGTCGTCCCACGGTGCACCGAGAAGCTGCCGCAGCTCTGCTTCCAGCTCGACCTCCCCGAGCGCAGCCTTCATCAACGCCGCCTTGAGGCGGTCTTCGGGGATCATGATGTCGCCGTGCACCCCGGTCGTCGCGTGGAAGACTCCGAGCTCAGGGGTGTACGAGTACCGAGCGCCTTCGTGGCCGGGGCTCGGTTCCTCGGTGACCTCGTAACGCAGATGCAGCCAGCCGCGCAGTGCGGAGGCAAGCTTCGCACCCGTACCGGGCTGGCCCTGCCAGGACATCTCGGCCCGGTACATGCCCGGAGCTGCCGGCTGGGGTGTCCAGTGCATGCTCACGCGCACGCCAAGAGCGCCGGCCACCGCCCACTCGATATGCGGGCAGAGCGCCGACGTCGCGGCGTGAATGTACAGGACGCCTCGTGTTGTCACCGGGTCCTCCTCTTCCGGGTCGAGGGACGCCTTCCCCTACGGCCTCGAACCCCAGGCAGCACCTGGTGACGCAGATCATTGTGCCGGATGCCGGGCCGCGGCGCCAGTAGGACACACCGCCATGGCAGAGTCATGACCATGGCGTATGCCGACAACCCCTTCTTCGCACCCAGCACCCTGCCCTACCAGTTGCCGCCGTTCGATCGGATCGAGGACGAGCACTACCTGCCCGCGTTTGAGCGCGGCATCGAAGAGCAGCGAGCCGAGATCAGCAAGATCACTGATAACCCGGCCGCACCCACGGTCGACAACACGCTCGTGGCATTGGAGACGTCGGGTCAGCTCCTCCAGCGCGTCTCTGCGGTCTTCTTCAACCAGGTCTCCTCGGACACCAACGACGAACTGCAGCGAATCCAGCGCGAGGTGGCGCCTCGGCTCGCCGCCCACCAGGACGCCATCCATCTCGACCCCGCCCTGTTCGAGCGGCTCAGCTCGCTCTACGAGAATCGAGCGTCGCTGGGCCTCGACCCCGAGACGCATTGGCTGCTCGAGCGGTACCACCGCGACTTCGTCCGCGCTGGTGCGACCCTCGACGCGGCCGCACAAAATCGGCTGCGCACCATCAACGAAGAGCTCTCCGAACTGTCGACCGCCTTCCAGCAGAACCTGCTCGCAGATACCAACGACTCGGCGGTCATGGTGGACGACGTCGAGGAGCTTGACGGCATGTCCGACGAGGCCATCGCAGCCGCAGCCGAGGCGGCGCGCTCCCGCGGAGCGGAAGGCAAGTACGTGCTCGACCTGGTGCTGCCAACGGCACAGCCGTGCCTCGCTTCGCTCACCAACCGCCCGCTGCGCGAGCGCGTTATGCGCGCGTCCTTGGGACGCGGCAGCAACGGCAACGCGTACGACAACACCTCGACGGTGCTCCGGATGGCCGCCCTTCGCGCCGAGAGAGCGCGGCTGCTCGGGTACCCCGACCATGCGACGTACGTCCTCGCCGACCGCACCGCACAGACGCCGCAGGCGCTCGACGCCATGCTCGAGCAACTGGTGCCGGCGGCCATGGGCAACGTGGCAGCGGAGGCCGATGCGTTACAGACCGCCATCGACGAAGAGGCCGGCGGGTTCGCGCTCGAGGCCTGGGACTGGGCGCTGTACTCCGAGCGTGTTCGCAAGGCGAGATTCGACGTCCATGCCGCCGATCTGCGCCCGTACTTCGAGTTGAACCGCGTGCTCCATGACGGTGTCTTCCTCGCCGCAAGCCGGCTGTACGGAATCACGTTCACCGAACGGCACGACCTGCCCGCACCTCACCGGGACGCCAGGGTCTTCGAGGTATTCGACGCGGACGGCTCGGCTCTGGGGCTGTTCATCGCCGATTACCACGCCCGCGAGTCGAAGAGGGGCGGCGCGTGGATGAACACCCTGGTCGACCAGTCCGGGCTCCTCGGCGCCAAGCCCGTGGTCGTCAACAACCTCAACATCCCCAAGCCGCCCGCGGGCGAGCCGGCGCTTCTGACCTTCGACGAGGTCACAACGGCGTTCCACGAGTTCGGGCACGCGCTGCACGCGCTGTTCTCGGCCGTGCGCTATCCGCGGTTCTCCGGCACAAGTGTCGCCCGGGACTTCGTGGAGTACCCCTCCCAGGTCAACGAGATGTGGGCGACGTGGCCCGAGGTGCTCGAGAGCTACGCTCGCCACTACCGGACCGGGGAACCGATGCCCCCGGAACTGCTGGAGCGGCTGCTCGAGTCGCAGAAGTGGGGCGAGGGGTTCCGGACGACGGAGTACCTCGCCGCGACCTTGCTGGACCAGGCGTGGCACCGGCTGACGCCCGACGATCTGCCCGAGGACGTAGCGACGTTCGAGAGATCGGCCCTGCAGCGAGCCGGCGTCGCATTCGATCCGGTCCCGCCGCGATATCGGACGACGTACTTCCAACACATCTGGGGTGGCGGGTACAGCGCGGCCTACTACTCCTACATCTGGAGTGAGGTCCTCGACGCCGACACGGTCGAGTGGTTCAAGGAAAACGGCGGCCTGCTGCGTGCCAACGGCGACCGGTTCCGCTCCGCCCTCCTCTCCAAGGGCGGCAGCGTCGACGAGATGACGGCGTTCCGGCTGTTTCGCGGCCACGATCCCGAGATCGGTCCGCTGCTCGACCGCCGCGGCCTCCGCACTAAGGTCCAATGATCACGTCGGGTGTGCCGCCGGGAGCGGAGGGATCACGTGTCGGCGCCCTCGAACAGTTCCCGGCGGCGCTTTGCCCACCGTC
>CAZMXH010000454.1:0-3061 GCA_964570165.1 uncultured Actinomycetes bacterium | reverse complement strand
CACCATGCGTGCGGGCCTGTTGGAGCGAGGCCTCGCCTGCCGAACGTGATCGAACGGTGGCCGAGGCCGTCGGTGGCGGGTGGCAGTATCGGCGACCATGGCAGTCCCACGCACCAGTCTGTCCGCCGCCGAGGCCCGGCGGGTGGCGCTGGCCGCCCAGGGGTTCGGCGATCGGCGCCCCAGCCGTCCAGACCGCCGGGCGTTGCGCCGCGTGCTCGACCGTGTCGGCGTCATCCAGATCGACTCGGTGAACGTGCTGTCGAGGTCGCACTACCTACCCGTCTACAGCCGGCTGGGCCCGTATCCGCGGGAGATGTTCGACCGCGCGGCGAACAGGGCGCCCCGGATGCTCTTCGAGTACTGGGCGCACGAGGCCTCCCTGCTGCCGGTGGAGACCCAGCCGTTCCTGCGACATCGGATGGCCTCGGCCGACGAGCTCGCGTGGGGCCGGATGCGCCGCCTAGCCCAAGAGCAGCCCGGGCTGGTCGCCTGGGTGCTGGACGAGGTGCGCCGGCTCGGTCCCGTCACGGCCGGCGACATCGAGCACGACGCCCCTCGCACCACCGAGCACTGGGGCTGGAACTGGTCGGAGGTGAAGACCGCGCTGGAGTACCTGTTCTGGTCCGGCAAGGTCACCTCGGCCGGCCGCAACGGCTCGTTCGCCCGCCGGTACGACCTCCCGGAGCGGGTGCTGCCCCAGCACGTGCTGGACACGCCCACGCCACCGCCGGAGGAGGCGTACCGCGCGCTCGTCCGTATCGCCGCCCGGGCGCATGGCGTCGGCACCCAGCGGTGCCTCGGCGACTACTTCCGGCTCCGACCCGATCTTGCCGGTCAGGCGATCGCCGAGCTCGTCGAGGCAGGTGAGCTGCTGCCGGTGACGGTCGAGGGCTGGTCGCGTCCCGCCTACCTGCATCGCGACGCCCGGGTGCCGCGTCGCATCGCGGCGAGGACGCTGCTCAGCCCGTTCGACTCGCTGATCTGGGAGCGCCGCCGTACGGAGGAGCTGTTCGGGTTCCGGTACCGGCTGGAGATCTACGTCCCACCGGCGAAGCGGGTGCACGGCTACTACGTCCTGCCGTTTCTCCTCGGCGACAGGCTGGTGGCGAGAGTCGACCTGAAAGCGGACCGGCAGGCAGGCCGGCTGCGGGTGCAGGCCGCGTGGGCCGAGCCGGATGCACCCTCGGAGACCGCCGAGCAACTCGCTGCCGAGCTGGTGACCTTGGGTGGCTGGCTGGGCATGGGCGATGTCGCGGTCATGGGACGCGGCGACCTCGCCGGACGGCTCCGCGCGGTGCTGCCCGCGGTCGCCTGAAGCCTAAGGCGTCCCGCACACGACCGAGCGGCTGCCGAGCGCCTACTCCTCCCGGACGGCCGTCAGCGGAGCAGTTCGCACCAGTGCAGATCGGCGAAGGTCCCATCGCCCAGCCGCTCGGCTGCGCGTGCGACGCCGTACTCCCGGAAGCCGGCGCGTTTCGCCACCTTTGCCGACGCCTCGTTGCCCTCGGCCCGGGCGAGCATCAGCCGCCGCAGACCCAACCCGCCTTCGTCGGCGGCGGTGAACGCGTGGCGCACGATCAGCCGCAGCGCCTCGGTGGCCACGCCCGTCCCGCGTGCGGCCGGATGCACCCAGTAGCCCACCTCGGCGGCGCCGGAATCCCGGAGGCGCTCAAGTCCCATCAGCGAGAACGCACCTATGGCAGCGCCGCCGGTGGGTCGGGCCGCCGCCCAGTGCAGCGCCTCGCCTGCGGCGTGCTCGTCTTCTCGGGTTCGGATGTAGCGCAGCGCGGTCTCCCGGGTGTACGGGCGGGGCAGCCCGGCGAGCCAGTACCGGCTCTCGGGGTCGTTGCACGCCTCGACGCACGCGTCGGCGTCGGACTCCGCGAACCGGCGCAGCACGACGGCCTCCCCGGTGAGCACCGGCACATCCAGCCACCTTCCGGCGGGCTCGATCGGATCGCCCGCCACGAGCGTGGCCAGCCACGCGTCTCGGCGGCGTCCTCGCTGCAGCAGGTGCGCGCGCACCGTGCCCTCGAACCGGAACCCGAGCCGCCAGGCCACGCGGCGAGACGCCCAGTTGCCGACGTAGGCGGACCACAGCATCCGGTGCAGGCCGAGTCCCTCGGGAGCGAATGCGTACTCGATGACCAACCGGACCGCGGCCGTCATCAGGCCCCGACCGCGAGCTCGCGGGGCCAGCCAGAACCCGATCTCTCCGGAGCCGGGTCCGTCCAGGTTGAGCCCCACCATGCCGACCACGGAGCGGTCCTCGGGGTTGCGCACCGCCCAGTTCAGCGCGGTGCCCTCCGCCCAGTTGCGCTCGACCTGCTCGACAAACGTTTCGGCGTCCGAACGGCCGTACGGGACGGGCACGGTGGTCCAGCGCTGGACCTCCTCGTCCTGGCACAGCTCCGTGATGGTCTCGACATCACCTTCCGTGGGCGCCGCGAGCAGGATGCCGCCCCCGCGGAGCTCGAAGGGCTGCATCGCGGCATCATGCATGGGAACGTCGTCCGCGCCCAAATCGTTGTTCAGCGGCAACGTACCCGTACGATGGTCGTTGGGAGGTTGGCACCATGTCTCCGGCATGTCCCCTGCGATGTTGCCGGCCATGCTGCCAGACCAGCATCGAATGACGTCCCGCACGACGCTGCCTAGGAGTTGACCCGCGTGCCCGCATGGTTTAACAAGCTGCTCAGCGCCGGTGAGGGCAAGATCATAAAGCGTCTCGAGGGCATCGTTGCACAGGTCAACAGCATCGAAGAGGACTTCGTCGCCCTGTCCGACGATGAGCTACGCGGGCTTACCGCGGAGTACCGCGAGCGGGTTGCGGCCGGCGAGACGTTGGACGAACTGCTGCCCGAGGCGTTCGCGACGGTCCGCGAGGCCTCGAAGCGAACACTCGGCCAGTGGCACTTCGACGTCCAGGTGATGGGTGGCGCCGCGATGCACTTGGGCAACATCGCGGAGATGAAGACCGGTGAGGGTAAGACCCTCGCGGCGACCCTTCCCTCGTACCTCAACGCGCTGGCCGGCGCCGGCGTGCACATCGTCACGGTCA
>CAZMXH010000453.1:0-3065 GCA_964570165.1 uncultured Actinomycetes bacterium | reverse complement strand
AGCGCCACCTCGAACCCGCCGACGCCGGCGCCCAGCACCGCCCTGGCCACGTCGCGGTACCGGTCGGCCCTCCTCGCCTCGCGTGCCGCCTGCCGCAGGGTGTCACGGCCCGCGGCGAGCATGCCGGCGAGCACCTGCGCCTCGCCCTGTTCGATCCGCAGCGTCAGAACGTCCTCCGCCGGCGACTCCAGCGCCCATCCGTAGAACTGCACCGCCTGCTCGTAACCCATCCGCTCGCGCGTCTCGCGGGCGGCGAGCAGCGCCCGCGCACCGGCGGCACGGCGAGCGTCCGCACCCGGCGCGCGCCGCCAGTGGCCTGCGAGGCGTGCCGCGTCCCGCTCGTCAGCGACGGGCCGCGTCTCGAGCGTCTCGGCGACCCTGCGGTGCAGGTCGCCGAGGACGGACGGGGGCTGCATCGCATACACCGTCTCCCGGACCAGCGCGTGGGCGAAGCGCAGGCGCGCCCCGTCCGACGTCACCAGCCGGGCGGTGACCGCCTCGCCGAGCCGGTGCAGCACCGAGGTGGCCGGCTCGCCGACGATCTCGGCCAGCAGGTCGGCGTCGGGCTCTCCGGCGACCGCGGCAGCGGCGAGGGCGTCCTGGCATTCCCGGCTGAGGCGGGCCATGCGACGTTCGAGGACCTGCTGCACCCCGGCGGGGACCGCCGGCGTCGCGTCCGCCCCGCGGCTGGTGTGCAGCCGCGCGACCTCGCGGACGAAGAACGGGTTGCCCCCGCAGCGCTCGGCGACGCGCGCGGCGAGGTCGTCCGACGGCCGGTGGCCGAGCTCGCCTGCCATGACGTCGGCGACCGCCTCGGGGCCGAGGCCCGGCAGGGCAAGCCGCTCGACGCCCGCCGGCAGGGACCGCAGCAGCGCGGCAGTCTCCGGGCGCGCCTCCGTCGGGTCGTCGCGGCTGGTGGCGAGCACCAGGAGGGGCAGGCCGGGCACGGCGTCGGCCACGAACCGCAGCAGCGCCAGCGAGGCCGCATCGGCCCAGTGGACGTCCTCGAGCACCAGCAGCGCGGGCCGGTCAACGGCGGCAAGCTCCTCGACCACCTGGGCGAACAGCTCGGCACGGACCGCCGCCGCGACCTCGGACGCCAGCGCGGTGACGCCGATCGCACGCAGCGCCTGCCGCCACGGCCAGAACGCGGGAGCGGCGGTCTCGGTGCACCGGCCCCACGCGACCGGGACGCCCCGGCTTCCCGACGTCACCGCGAGCGCTTCCGCCAGGGCGGTCTTGCCGATGCCGGGCTCCCCGAGCACGAGGACCGCCCGGCCGCGGCCGGCGACGGCGGCGTCGAGGAGACCCTCGAGCGCCGCCAGCTCACGCTCGCGCCCGACGAGTGACGTGCCACGCTCGGCGAGGTAGCCCATGGGCTGCCACATTGCCACGCGGTCTGTGACATCGCCACGCCCGATGTGACGCCTCCCTGGTAGCAGGCGGGAGGAGGGCTCTCGCCGCTCGGAAGGGAGTTCGTCATGACCACGGAGACATCGCCGGCGACCGGCTCGGTCGACCAGGAGCGCGCGCAGGCGTTCGTCATGAAGGCGGTCGGCGACCTCAGCGCGGCGACCACCGTGCTGCTGGCGACGATCGGCGACAGGCTGGCCCTGTTCACGACGATGGCCGAGCACGGCCCGTCGCGCAGCGACCACCTTGCCGCACGGGCGGGCATCGCGGAGCGGTACGCGCGCGAGTGGCTGGCCGGCATGGCGGCCGCCGGCTACCTCGCCTACGACCCGGAGACCGCCGTGTACACCCTGCCGCCCGAGCACCAGCCGGTGCTCGCCGCCGAAGGCGGGCCGGTGTTCGTCGGCGGGGCGTACGAGGAGATGTCGGGCTTCGTGGCCGCCCTGGAGCGGATCATCGAGGCGTTCCGCACCGGTGGCGGCGTGCCGTCCGCCGACTACGACGACCACTTCTTCGTCGGGTACGCGCGGTTCACCGCCGGCTGGTTCAACAACCTGCTGCTGCCGGAGTGGCTGCCCGCCATGCCCGCCGTGTCGCAACTGCTCGAGGCCGGGGCGGATGTCGCGGACGTCGGCTGCGGCCGCGGCCATGCACTGGTCACCCTCGCCAAGGCGTTTCCCGCCGGACGCTACGTGGGGTACGACGTCCACGGGCCGTCGGTCGAGGCGGCGCGGCGCGCGGCCGACGAGGCCGGTGTCGCCGACCGGGTGCGGTTCGAGCAGCGGGACGTCGCGGCCGACGGGCTGCCGGGTGCCTACGACGTCGTGTTCACCTTCGACGTCGTCCACGACCTGGTCGACCCGGACGGGATGCTGCGCGCGATCCGCGCCGCCCTGCGCCCGGACGGCCGGTACGTGTGCGTGGACATGAACGCCTCGCACCGGCCGGAGGAGAACGCCGGTCCGATCGGAGCCCTGTTCTACGGTCTCAGCGTGCTGTACTGCCTGACCACCAGCCTCGCCGAGGACGGCGCGGGCCTGGGCACCTGCGGGTTCAACCCGCACGCCGCCGAGGCGATGTGCAAGAAGGCCGGCTTCAGCGACGTGCACCGGCTGCCGCTGGAGAACCCGTTCAACACCATCTACGAGATCACGCCGTAGGCGTCGCATGAACCGTTGGCACTCTCGTCGTTTCTCGCTTACCGTGCCCTCACCCGCAGACCACGAGGGGGACACGGGTATGCGGACGTTTCCGAGTGCCGACAAGGTCGAGATCGGGTACTACGAGTACGCGGCTCAGCTGCTCGCCCTGGAGGTTATTCGCCGTGGCCTGCCGGTCGAATGGCTGACCCGCAGCTACTTCGTCACTCGTCATCGCGGCGAGACGGTCGGCTTCTGGAGCACGCGGACGAACCTCAACTCTTCCGTCGCGGTCCAGGCGACTATGCGCAAGGACATCACGCGGATGCTGCTCGAGCGGGCGGGCGTCAGCGTAGCGACAGGGCGCGGATTCGCCGCCAACCACCGGCGCAGTGCCGTGGACTACGGCGAGAAGGTCGGCTACCCGCTCGTGATCAAGCCCGCGAGCGGGACCCAGCGTTTCGGCGTCACCACCGGCATCAGGTCGCGGCAGGAACTGGACGCGGCCTGGGC
>CAZMXH010000452.1:0-3084 GCA_964570165.1 uncultured Actinomycetes bacterium | reverse complement strand
CACGAAGGACCGGAAGGCTCCCGGTGCGGGCTTCACCCACGAGGTGGGCGATGTCGTCCGGATCGCCAACCCGCGCCTCGGCGCGCTCGTAAACCGCGTCCAGCACGCGGAGGCCGCGCCGCGTTGGGAGTCCGGCATATGGGCGCTAGTTCGCAGCCTCAAAGACAGGGACCTGCTCTAGATGCAGCACCCCGATACCGAGTAGCTGTCCGGCACATGGGCGGCTTCGGTGGACTCGGAACCGCGGAAGGGTGATCCGTCCGTCCCAAGAATCATGCTCGACGGTTGATCAGCCCTGATCCATGGCGCTGGCCCGCTTGTTCCAAGGATTGGCCCGCCAGTTGTTGGCATGAATGAGGCCCACCGCAAGCCAGCCTGCAGCGACAGCGACCATACCCGGCACAGGATGAGCTGGAATGTCGGCGAAGTACGCGCTGACGCCCGCAACTACGAGCGCGAACCAACCGACAATGACATTGACTACCGCGGAGTTCGGAAACGGTGACGGGTTCACGCCCCGACCGGCGCTCCCCTCGGTGTAGTAAGGAAGCCCGTTCCCGGCGAAGAAGCCCGCAACGAAGGCCAGAGTGATCGTGAGCGCCATGATGTCTCCCATGCCCGAACGGCCTATTATCGGAGTCGTGACTCCGCTTGACTATACGGAGTGCTTGCTCCGCTTGTCAACGGCCAAGGTCGAGGACGATGATGCGCGCTGATGCTCGCCGCAACCGGGACCGCGTCCTGGACGCCGCCGACTTGGTGTTCAGCGAGCACGGGCCGACGGCGTCCACCGAGGACGTCGCCAGGCGGGCAGGCGTCGGCATCGGGACGGTGTTCCGTCACTTCCCGACCAAGGGAGCACTGCTCGAAGCAGTCTTCCTGCGGCGCCTCGAATGGGTGGCCGAGCATGCGGAGTCGCTCGCCATGAGCGACACCCCGGACGCCTTTATCGGCTTCCTCACGCAGAGCGTTGAACAGGCGCGCAGCAAGTCTGCCGTCACCGATGCTCTCGCCGCCGCCGGAGGCGACCTCGAGAAGGCCAAGTCAGCAGTCCAGGAACGGACGAATCGAGCATTGGCCACCCTGCTCAGCCGAGCGCAGGCCGCATCTGAGGTACGAGCCGATATTGGAGTTGCGGAGGTGATCGCACTGCTCATTGGCGTGACCCGTGCGAGCGAACACACCGGCTGGGATCCGCAAGTTCAGGCGCGCATCATCGACGTCGTGGTGAGCGGCCTTCGTCCCAATTGATCGTCGAGGGCAGTTGGCTCAGCCGGGAGCGATGCGGTGGATCGCCAGCCGGTCCAAACGATGGATCTTGGCGTCTGCTGGTGCGATGACGAGGCGGCCGACTCGGGGAGGGGCGAGCTGGGCTGAATCGCCGCGCCGGCCCGCTTCGACGAAGGCTTGGAGGCGTTCGCCGCACCTGCGGTAGAACCGCAGTTGGGTGCGTCGGCCGAACACCTGCCATCCCAGAGCGGTCACCCGGTCCAGGCAGGGAGCGGGCCTCGAGTAGCTCGAGACCATGAACTCCACCATCCCGGTGTCCGGGTGCTTGACCACCTCGTAGGTGACCTTGCCCTGCTCCAGATGGCCGTCGAGGGTCTCGTACGCCCATCCCCAACGCCGGGTGCCGTCGTTGCGGGTCTCGTCGACCAGTTCGGTGACGCGGACGCCGAAGTAGAAATGAATGCCGTGGAAACGGGCCTCGAGCAGCATGTCTCGGCCGAGCAAGGGCGCGGCGGGTTCGTACAGCGCTCGGACGATCTCAGGAGGCGAGAACTGGTAGTCCCGGACCAGGACACAGGCCTGCTCCCACGCTCCGTCCGGCTCCTGAGAGCCGGGTTCCTCTGCACCAAGGACCCTGCGGTGAGTGTCGAAGTTCCAGGTCGGTCCGCGTACCTCGTCGACGGCGTAGTTGATGCGGGCGTCGGCGAGCCCCTGCCAGACCCGCACGGCGTCGATCCGTCCGAAGCCCCGGTCGTCGCCCAACCGAGATCACTCGCGTTTCTTCAGCGAGTCGCCGATCAGCCATATCGTGGGTGGCCACAGGCCTACAAAGATCGCTCGCCGTTCGGCGTTTCCGCGCTGCTCCTGGTCGACGGTCTTGGCGCGTATCCACAGCGTCAGGCAGAGGCCTATCGACGCGAGTGAAGCGATGTGCAGGTGGGCGCTGCGCACGCCCACACGATGCAGTAGCTCGACAACCATGGGCTCCTCCGTGTCCGTACGGAAGTGTCACCGCCGCTCGGCGGGGTACCTGCAGCGCTGGTACCCGCTTGTCGCCTGATCGATCCTTGGGAGCGCTGATGCCGCAACCGCGCCGGCCCCGCGTGCTCGCCGTGGTCTCACGGTGGTTGTGGGGCACGGCCCTGGTTACGTGGCGCTACCTCTGGGAGACGACCCCGTTCCACCGTTCCGAGTCTCCGGGAAACGCGAGCGATCTCCCGCCTGTGGTCCCCAAGGACGCGGTCGATCCGCGGGTGCTGCTTGTGCGGGACGGCTACGGACCCATGTTCCACCGCTTGTTCCGGGTGCGTGTTGCGGCGCCCGACCTCAATGCCGGACAGCTCGCCGACCAGATCGTGCGCGATTTCAAGCGGTTCGTTCCGTCCGAGGTGGTCGACGTCCGCGCCGGGGAACTCGGCCCCCGCGGGCTGGACGTCGGCGACGAGATGGTGGTGGAGATGCCGGGGCCGTGGAACGGTCCCGTCCGGGTTGCACACCGTGACGACACCTCGTTGTGCCTGGTGACGCTGCGCGGTCACCTGGAGGCCGGGCAGGTGCGGTTCCGTGCGCGCGATGAAGGTGGCGAGCTGATATTCGAGATCGAGCTCTGGGCCCGCGCCAGTAGCCGGCTCGTCCACGTGCTGTACACGCGATTGCGCCTGGCCAAGGAGGTCCAGCTCAACATGTGGGTTCGGTTCTGTCGAGCAGCCGTCGCGGTGTCCGGCGGTCGGCTGGTTGGCGGCGTGCACATCGTCACCCGCTGGCTCGCTCCCTCCAGCGACGCCTTCTTCTTCGCGGGTCCGCCGCAGCGGCTGCCCCGCCTACGCCTGCGGTCCGCCGCACTGGGTCTGGCCG
>CAZMXH010000451.1:0-3095 GCA_964570165.1 uncultured Actinomycetes bacterium | reverse complement strand
GTGAGCCGCGTCGCCGACTGGTCGGTAGCCGAGCTCGGCGTCGAGGGACGGGTGCTGCCCGTGCTGACGGCGCCGCACCCGATGCTGGGCGTACCGTGCGAGCAGGTCGACCCGACCGATCCCAAGGTCGTCCAGCTGGCCGCGGACCTGGTGGCGACGATGCGGGTCTCGCCCGGTTGCGTGGGTCTGGCGGCGTCCCAGGTCGGGCAGTCGCTCGACGTGTTCTGCGTGGACGTGAGCAGGCACCCGAAGGCTCGCACCCACCATGGGACGTTCGTCCTGTGCAACGCGGCGGTCGTGGAGGCGACCAGGAGGGAGAAGGCGCGCGAGGGTTGCATGTCGGTGCCGGATCTCACCGGCGACGTCAAACGGGCCACCCGGCTGGCCGTCACGGGGACGCTGCCGGGAACCGGCGAGAGCGTGACCATACGGACAGATGCGTTCGAGGCCCGGGCGTTGCAGCACGAGATCGACCACTGTGCCGGCATGATCTTCCTCGACCGGGTTGCCGGTGCCCATGCAATATTCCCGCGGCGCACCTACCTATGACGCCGTTGCCCGTGCAGTGCCGGGTGGGGGTAGGTTCGTGGAGAGACTCTGCGCTGCGCACCGCGATGAAGCTGCGTCGGCGCAGGTAGTGGCCATCCGGACGGGAACACCGGCAGCGCGACCGGTCGTTGCGTTTGGGCGAGATGCAGGAAGGCGGTGAGGGGCGCCGTGAAGCAGCCGTGTGTGCTGGTCAAGTATGGAGAGATCGCCATCAAGGGCCGCAACAAGGGCCGGTTCGAGCGGCAGCTCGTGGACAACCTGCGCAGCAGCCTGGACGGCATCGGCGGCCCGTACCGGATTCGGCGGCGGGGCGGCGTGCTGGCGGTGAGCGCGCCGGACCACCATGACGAGCTGGTGGAGCGGGCGCGGCAGCTCATTGGCGTCAGCGTTGTCCAGCCGGCGGTGCGAGTGGAGAAGACCGCGGACGCCGCAGCCGCGGCAGCCGTGGAGCTGGCGCGGGCCAAGTCGCCGGCGGACGGGACACCCAGCTTCGCGGTACGGCCCCGGCGGCGGCACAAGGGCTTCCCGATGAACTCGCAGGAGCTCGCGGTCTTCGTGGGGGCCCGAGTCCAGCAGGAGCTCGGCTGGCCGGTGGACCTCAGCAAGCCGGATGTCGAGATCGCCGTCGAGGTCGACGAGAACGAAATCTTCGTCTCGACGGACCGCTATCCCGGGCAGGGCGGGCTGCCGGTAGGCACGAGCGGCAACGTGCTCGTGCTGCTGTCCGGCGGGTTCGACTCGCCCGTGGCCGCGTACCGGGCGATGCGCCGCGGGCTCCGCTGCGAGTTCATCCACTTCACCGGCGCTCCGCTCACGGGACCTTCGTCCGCCTACAAGGCGTACGCGCTGGTGCGGCAGCTCGAGCGGTTCCAGGGCGAGTCCAAGCTGCATCTGGTGAAGATCGGTGAGGCGCAGCGCGCGCTGGCTGCGGCGGGTGCCGGCGAACTGCAGGTCGTCGCACAACGGCGGCTGATGGTGCAGGTCGCCGACCGGCTGGCGGACAAGCTCGGTGCACAAGCCCTGGTGACCGGGGACAGTCTGGGCCAGGTGTCCAGCCAGACGCTGCCCAACCTGGCGGCGGTGGAGCAGGCGTCCAGCCGTCCGCTGCTGCGCCCGCTCCTGGGGTGGGACAAGGAGGAGATCATCGACGAGGCCAAGCGCATCGGCACCGCCGAGATCTCGCAGCTGCCGGATGAGGATTGCTGCACCCTCCTGATTCCGCCGTACGTCACCACGCACGCCAACCTGGACAAGCTCGTCCGGGTGGAGAACCGGTTGGGCATCGAAGAGGTCGTCGACCGCGTGCTCAGCGACGTCCAAATGATCACGTAAACCACCCGGCTATGTCCCTTACCAGGGATACTGGCCTGGTAAGGGACATAACCGGGTGTGCTAACGGGGACGCGGCGTGCAATCACTACCCGTCCTCGACGCAGGACCGTAGGCTGCTGGCCGAGCCCTCGTAGCCCAATCGGTAGAGGCGGCGGACTTAAAATCCGTTCAGTGTCGGTTCGAGTCCGACCGGGGGCACCACGAAAGGGCTGGTCAAAGACTATTTCGAATCGCGTGGAGCGGGTCAAGTCGCTGCCGAGCCTGTAGAGCTGGAGATGGTGGAGGTGGAACCGGTTCTTCGCCCGGCACCTGAAGTGAGGCCGGCCTGTCAGGCCAGCAGCAGACGATAGGAGCTGCCGGCCAGGATGTCGCTCATCAAGACCTAGCCACCGCCAGATCGTGGTGCCGGATACCGAGGCCACGATGCCGAACGCGCTCCGCGACGCGGGCCAGCTCGCATCAAGCCCATCCGGATCCTGCGTCGCGATCCCCAGGATTCTGGGATGGATACAAGCGCTCGACGGCGACACCCTGGACAACGAAGCGCGAGACGAGGCCCGATCCGAGGGGACGATTGACGATGCCGCCGCCCACCCGCGCCAGATTGCCGGCGCTCACGTCCGACGTGCTCCATGCGGTCATCCAGGACGCGATCAACCGGGCCGACGTGGACGCCTTCCTCGATGCTCACGACGACGACGCCATCGTCGTCCCGCCGGACGGCCGGCCCTTCCGCGGCCGCGACGACATCCGGGCGGCGATCGAACCGCTGCTCGCGCTCGCGCCCGAGATGACCACGGTGGTGGTGAAGAAGCTGCGGCCGGACGAAACGTGGCGGATCGTGCTCGATGACCCTCTGGCGTCCCTGAGCAGCCTGGCGTGCGCGGCGAAGATTGGAGTTAGAGATGAATAAGCCAAGTCCGACGGTTGGTCAAAGCACCAGCGTGCTAGGCCAACCGGGAGATCCATCGCGCGGTAGCCCAGGTCTGTCGCGGCGGAGGAAATTCGTTCTCACCGACATGCCAATATGGCTGATGCTGCTCTTGGTCGCCTTGGCGCTGCCCCGGACCGTACTGGCGGATCTGGACATCGTCGCGCCGGAGAGCTCCCTTCTCTACTATTTCCTGGCCTTGGCGCCGTTTGCTGCTTGGCTGGCCGTCGCGATCTTTCGTGCCAGCCGCAAGCCCTTTATGGACTTCCTCGTGCTCGGCGTC
>CAZMXH010000450.1:0-3114 GCA_964570165.1 uncultured Actinomycetes bacterium | reverse complement strand
GCCCACCGGCACGTTCTCTGAAGATCAAGTGGTCTGAGGTTGCACGACGTCGGCGCGGTCGCGCGAATTGCGACCAGTTGATCACGCGTACACCCGGAATGCACGCCCTCGACTCGCGGCATCTCCCAGTCAGGGCACGAGGACTACCTTGCCCATGGTCGCCCGCGACTCGAGGGCCGCGTGGGCTCCTGCGGCGTCCTTCAACGGGAACTGCTGGATGGTTGGAACCATCCGGCCTGTGGCCGCCTCGGCGAGCGCTCGTTCCTCCGCGTCCCGCTTGCTCCGGCGGCGGAACATCCCGGGGCCGATGGCCCACGTGGCGGAAAGGCTGCGAGCGGCCAGGTCGGAGGTAGTGAGTTGGGTTGGCGTGCCGGACGTCGACGCGTTGCCGAACATGACGAAGCGGCCGCCGGGGCCGAGCAGGTCCAGCGCGCTGCGGCCGAGTGCCCCGCCGACACCGTCAAACGCGACGGTGACCTCTCGCTTGCCAAGGGCCTCACGTACGGCCGCCGGCCAGTCCTCCTCGTTGTAGTCGACGGCGACGGAGGCGCCGAGCTCACGTACGCGGTCCACCTTGCCTGGTCCGCCAGCGGCACCGACGACCGTGGCGCCGACGCTCGTCCCCGCCTGGATCAGCAGGCTTCCGATGCCGCCGGCGGCCGCCATGACGAGCGCCACGTCGTCCCCCGTGAGCTGCGCAGCGTCGAGAATGGCGATCGTCGTACGTCCCGTGCCCACCATTGCCACGGCGATGTCCGCGGGCAGGGTGTCCGGCAGAACGTGCAGGTCGGCGACGCTGGAAACCGCTAGCTCGGCGTAGCCGCCCGACGCCTCCCCCAGCAGGCCGACCACGCGGGCGCCGAGCCACCGGTCGTCCACGTCCGCGGCCACCTCGTCGACCACCCCCGCTACCTCCCGGCCGGGCGTCATTGGAAGCCTCGGAGGCGGGAACGCCGGCCCTGCCGAGCCGCTGCGGATCTTGGTGTCGATGAAGTGGACGCCCGCTGCCTCGACCGCGATGCGAACCTGTCCCGGGCCAGGCCGCGGATCGTCGACGCGCTCGTAGCGCAGAACGTCAGCCGGGCCCAACTCGTACTGCCGAATAGCGTGCATAGCGACTCTTGCTCCGTCCTCCTGTCGACTGTGGGAAAACCGAGCATGCACCTTCAATCAAACTTGAGGTCAAGTGCGCCTGCCTGAACGTGCGGGCAAATAGCTTCCTAGTTGCCCCAATCACGACAAAGAGGAAGCTATTTGCAGCACAGCGGAGCGCGGGCGCACGCACCCACCCCCGCTGGCCCAATGGTGGTGCGTCGAGCCGTGGTGAACTGGCTTAAGCTAGCCTGCCGGATGACGTTGTCGACCGTCTGAGGGGACGGCCCACTGTGCTCAACAAGAAACTGCTGTTCGCCGTGCTGGTCGGGATCGCTGGCTACCTCGGCTACAAGCGTGTCCAGGCTGACCGTGCCGAGCAGGACCTGTGGGCGGAGGCCACTGATCCGGTTGCCCCACGTGACCTGCGCTGACGGCCCAAGGCGGGCAGGGTCACGCCGGTGGAGCCAGTAGCGGCACTGCAACGGATCGCCTACCTGCTCGAGCGGGCGCGCGAGCCCACGTATCGCGTCCGGGCGTTCCGGACCGCCGCTGCGACCGTCGGGCGGGCATCACCGACCGAACTGGCCGACCGCGCGGCGGCAGGCACGCTCGAGGAACTGGCCGGCATCGGGAAGGTCACGGCGGCCGTCATCACAGAGGCGATCGCCGGTGACACGCCGGTGTACCTGCGCCGGTTGGAGGCGACCGGCGGACGCCCCGTCGCCGAAGGTGGCGCCGAGATCAGAATGGCGCTGCGCGGTGACCTGCACACCCACTCCAACTGGTCGGACGGCGGCAGCCCAATCGAGGAGATGGCGCGCACAGCACGTGACCTCGGGCACGAGTACATCGCCCTGGCTGATCACTCATCTCGTCTCAGAGTAGCGAACGGGTTGTCTGCCGACCGGCTGCGGAAGCAACTCGACATCGTGGCCGAACTCAACGAGGAGTTGGCACCGTTCCGGATCCTGACCGGCATCGAGGTGGACATCAACGAGGACGGCTCTCTGGACCAGGACCCGGAGTTGCTCGACCGGCTGGACGTCGTCGTGGCGAGCGTCCACTCGAAGCTTCGGATGCCCAGCGACGAGATGACCCCGCGTATGGTGACGGCCATCGCGAACCCCCACGTCGATGTGCTCGGCCACTGCACCGGACGGCTGATCACCGGTGCGCGCGGTACCCGACCGCAGTCGCAGTTCGACCCCGAGATCGTGTTCGAGGCATGCCGGCGATTCGGCGTCGCGGTCGAGATCAACTCCCGGCCGGAGCGGCTGGATCCGCCGAAACGGTTGCTCCGGCTCGCGGTGGAGGCCGGCTGCATGTTCGTCATCGACACCGATGCCCACGCACCCGGGCAACTCGACTGGCAGCCGTACGGCTGCGAGCGCGCGGCCGCATGCGGCGTGCCGGTCGACCGCATCATCAACACCAGGCCCGCGGACGTGCTCTTGGAATGGCCCGAAAAAGTGGCTTGAGGTTGACGTAACGTCAACTCCTACCTTGGTGGATGTGATTGGGAAGGTCCCGATCACGAGGTGGCTCCAAGGGAGACAAGAAGCCGTGAGCTGGTCGATCAACGAGGTCGCACGGATGTCCAACGTGACATCGCGGACGCTGCGGCACTACGACGCGATCGGGCTGCTCCCGCCGGCGTGGACGGACCACAGCGGTCGACGGCACTACGACGAGGAGCAGTTGCTGCGGCTGCAGCAGATCTTGCTGCTCCGAGAGCTCGGGCTTGGCCTCGACTCGATAGCCGAGGTTCTCAAGGCGCAGTCCGAGCAGGGCACCGTGGCCGTGCTACGGCGGCACCGCAAGTGGCTGCTCTCCGAACGCAGGAGGGTCTCGCGGCTGCTCAAGACCGTGGAGAACACCATCAAGAATCTGGAGAAAGGAGGAGACATGGCGGCCGAGAAGCTGTTCGAGGGCTTCCACCCGGCCGACTTCGGCGGCTTCGAACCCGAGCAGTACGTCGAGGAGGCGCGCACCCGTTGGGGCAGCGGCGTCGACGAGGCG
>CAZMXH010000449.1:0-3114 GCA_964570165.1 uncultured Actinomycetes bacterium | reverse complement strand
GTTCGAGTCCCCGGCGACCTACCCCTCGACCGGATGCGGTCATGGCTGGTCTGCCGACTCGAACAACTCGGACAGCGCGCTCCGCAGGTCTCGTAGGGCGGCCGCGGCTGCATCGAGGTGCTCGTAGGCATCATCGAGTTCGGCCAGTAGTGCCTGTAGACGGTTGTGTTGTGCCATCGTTCTCACTCCCTGCACGGGCCGTCGATTGTGCCTGCAGCGGCGGACACAACCTCGGGGGCGAGACCTCCCGGCAGTTCGATGGCGGTACCGCGCCGAATCGCGGAATACTCGTACCGACCGTCTGAGAGCCGAACGACATGGGACCCGCGCATGCACAGTGAGAGCGTCCAGGTGCGTACCGGATCGGCGCTGGTGACCGAGGTGACGGACGTGGTACGTCGCTTCTGCCACGACCGCGGCGACGGGCTGTGTCACCTGTTCCTGCCCCATGCGACCGCGGGCCTGGCACTGATGGAGACGGGTAGCGGGAGCGAGTCGGATCTCCGCGACGCCATCGACCGGTTGCTACCGCCCGACGATGTCTACCGGCACCGGCACGGCAGCCGTGGTCACGGTAGGGACCACATTCTGCCGACCCTGGTACCGCCGTCCTTGACACTGCCGGTGCACGCCGGAACGCCGGCGCTAGGGACATGGCAGAGCGTGGTCGTCGTCGACACGAACGTCGACAATCCGGTGCGAACGCTGCACCTGTCGTTCATCTCCGGATAGCTGACACACTGGTGCCCGTGGATCGAGACCGCGACCCGAGCGGGCGCGCACGAAACGCGCGGCCGCGTGACGAGTTCGGTCGGCCACTGCCGCGCGGGGCGCGGGGGGTGGCTGGCATTCCCGAAGGGCTCACGCTACCTCCGGACGAGTCGCTGGCCGAGGCGCAACGGCTGCTCGACGCAGGCCGGGCATTCCATGCCCATGAGGTGCTCGAGGGGACGTGGAAGGCCTCCCCGGCCGCCGAACGGGAACTGTGGCGTGGTCTCGCCCAACTCGCTGTGGGCATGACGCATATACAGCGCGGCAACGCGACGGGAGCGATGCGGCTGCTCGACCGCGGCGCGGAGCGGGTGGCGGGCTACATCGACAACCCGCCGCACGGCATCGATGCCGCGGCACTGGTGGACTGGGCCCGCAGCCTCAGCGCGCGGATCGCGACCGAGGGCCTGGACATCGACACGGCTCCGCCGCGCTTGCGGCCTGCCGGCCGGCAGGCTGGCTAAGAGCGGCCGAACGGCCTCAGTGCTGGAGGGTTGCTCGCCCGGTTACACGTGCAGGTGGGCCGGCTCGTGGGTGACCTCCTCGATTTCTCCGGCCGCCTTCTCCAGCAGTTGATGGACGAGGTCGGACAGCGCTCGCGCCGATGCGATCTCCTCACCGATCTTCGGCCGTGCCGGGTCGGCAGGGTTTCGCCGGGCATGGCCATGGGCTTGAAGCTCGGCGCCGTCCGGTAGCTGCAACCGGGCCGTCGCGTCGGTGCGGATGTCGTCCTCGTCGAATGTCAGCTCGATCCGCCAGGTAGCCATCGCCCCTCACCTCCTCGATAGCTCTCTCCTCAAGCATCCGCTCTCATTGCGTCGTTGCGCAGCCCGAATGGTCCATCCATCGGGGGCCGTTGGTCACCAGCGGAGCAAGGCGCCGATGCCCTCCACGTCGGCGAGGGGTGCCGCGGCGGTGGCATCGAGGACGGTGATCGCGGCGCCTTCCCTGAAGGCCAGTTCGATCATACGCTCGTCCAGCCGGCTCTCCGGAGTCAGGTCCTCGGCGCTTGTGCCGGGCGGCACCTCGCTGTCCGGGACGAGCATGCCGTCGGGGGTGCGGCTGCCTGCCCACTGACCGTCCTGGGCCAGCAACAGATGTCCGACGCGTCCCTCCTGCAACGCTGCCAGCGTGGGGGCCAATCCGCAGGCGGCGGTTCCGCCATGGGAGCTGAAGGCGCCGTCACGTACCCGTTCGGCGAGTTGCAGATGGTGGCGAGCACGCGCCCGGGCGAGTTCGGGCTCCACGCTCGCGGCCAACTTCGGGAGGCTCAGCGAGGTGATGGCATGCGGCATGGTCACGACGTCCGCGGGCACGTCGGAGGGCAGTCCTTCGGTCGTCGCGTGGGCGTACTTGGCCTCGCCCGCGATGCCGAGGCATACCCAGTTCAGCTTCCGGGCGTACGCGGCGATCTTGGGACCGGCCGAGTGCAGGTAGCGCAGCAGCCTGTCCTCCTCCCGCTTCTCGAACAGGTCATGGTGCGATGCGCTGCTGTGCGGCGTCGTCGTGGGTGTCGCGGACCCCCTCCCGGTGAGCTCGCGCCGGTCGGCCAGGTCAGCCGGGTGCGGGATGGTGGCCACGTCGTCGACGAAGCCGAGCCGTAGGTCGATGATCCGAATCTCGTCGGCTCCGACGACCACCGCTCCCGTAGGACCGGCGGTGCTCAACGCGGTGACCAGCGGCCGAAGCCGCGGTGTCGGGCCGAGCGTCACCTCATCGGTCAGAGGAACCTGCAGGCTGAACTGCTCGACCTTCCCGTCGCTGATCGTTGTGAACAGCGCGCGGCCGAGCCCGGGAGCCCGGGAGTCCAGGAGGCCCTCGATGTCCCCCTCGATCGCCTCCAGCCGCTCGCTAACCGCCTTGTACCGCTCCCGGGAGGCGCTGCTCTTGACGTCCTCGCGGAGGCGCTTGAGCTGCTGGTACGCACGCAGGCGCCAGGCAGGCTGAGACTTCTCGTCATGCGGATCGGCAGTGACGTAGACGGACAGCACCCCTGCTGCATCGGTCATCGCCGCCAGTTCGCGTAGCTTCGACCAGTCCAGCGACAACGCCGGTTCCCCCAATCGTCACAACGGTGACCTATTTACGAGGTTACGCTCCGATAACGCCGCCGTGGCGAGGACTGCGGATATGGGATCGCCTACTACGGCAGCTTCCAGTCGATGGGCTCGGCGCCCTGCTCTTCCAGCAACTGGTTGGTACGGCTGAACGGGCGAGATCCGAAGAAGCCGTAATGCGCGGACATCGGGCTCGGGTGCGGCGCCTCGACGCATGGCACGTCACCGAGCATCGGACGGAGGCTGCGGGCGTCGCGTCCCCACAGGATCGCGACGAGCGGCCGCG
>CAZMXH010000448.1:0-3122 GCA_964570165.1 uncultured Actinomycetes bacterium | reverse complement strand
CCCGGCAGCGTCAGCGGCCCGGCAGCAGGCAAGCCCAACCGTGCGGCGAGCGGGGCGAGCCGTCCCCAGGCCGCGATCGCGAGGCCTTCGGGGGACGCCGTGCGTGCGGCGGCGGAGGTCAGGTCCTCGCTCGACTCGGCCGGACGCAACCGCTCCAGCGGTTTGGGCCTCGGCATGGTCTTGAGGTCCACCTCGACGTCCGGGGCGATGCCAGCGTGCTGTTTGGCCAGTTCGGTGGCGCGTTCCAGCCCGCCGAGCTCGTCGATGAGGCCGCGCTCCTTGGCGTCCGCGCCGGTCCACACCCGGCCTCGAGCGACGTCCTCGACCGCGCTCCGATCGAGGTTGCGCCCCTCGGCGACCTTTGCCGTGAAGTCGTCGTAGATGCGGTCCAGCATCGCGTGCATGCGCTCCCACTCGCCGTCGCTGAACTGGCGGTTCGACGAGAACATCAGCGCGTGCTCACCGCCGGCGACCGAACCCTGCGTGATCCCGAGGCGGTCGGTCAACTCGGTGGTGACGACCTTCCCGCCCAGAACGCCGATCGATCCGGTGAGGGTGGCCGGTTGCGCGACGATGACGTCGGCGCCCATCGACACGAAGTAGCCGCCGGACGCGGCGACCCGGCCCATGGATACCACCACCGGCTTACCGCGGCGGCGGGCGAGGATGACATGGCGCCATATGACGTCGGAGCCGACGTACGAGCCGCCAGGGCTGTCGACCCGGAGGATTATGGCCTTCACCCGGTCGTCGTTGATCGCCGCGCGGAAGGCGGCGCTGATCGTCTCGGACCCGGCGGCCGCGCCGAGCGGGCTGCGCGCGCTGCGACCGAGACGGATCATCCCGACGGCGTGGATGAGCGCGATCGCATCCGGGCGGCGGCCGGCGGCCCACCGGGCGATACCGCGGGAGAGGCTGCGCTGGTAGCGAGTCACGTACTGCAGCCGAGCCTGCTCACTGACTCCTCGGCTGCGAACCTCGTCGTAGACCTCGTCGCGGTACGCCAGTCCGTCGACGAGGCCGGCATCGAGCGCTTCGGATGCGAGCAGCGGTGCTCGGTCGATCAGCTCGCGTACCCGCTCCTCGGTGAGCCCGCGTCCGGCCGCCACGGCGGCGACGACCTGTGCTGTGAGCGATTCGACCAGGCGCTCGCTCACCCGGCGGTGGGCGTCGGTGTAGCCGCGCTCGAGAAACATGTTGGCTGCCGTCTTGTACTCGTGCCGCTGGCTCAACTGGGGCTCGAGCCCCGCCTTGTCGAGAGCATCTCGGACGAACGCCTCTTCGATGCCGAGGCCGGTGAGGCCAAGGTCTCCTGACGGCTGCAGGTAGATCCGCTCGCAGGCGGTGGCGACGACGTACGGGACGTTGCCGGCGATGCCCGACTCGCCGAACGTCTCCGCCCACGCGACCGTCAGCTTGCCGGCGCGGCGGATCTCGACAAGCGCGTCGCGCACCTCCTGCGCGGCGGCCAGCGTCAGCCTGCTGCCGCCCGCCTTGACGAGCACGGCCGCGACATTCGGGTCGCGCCGAGCCCACCGCAGGCCTTCCACCACCTCCTGCAGGCGCGGCCGACGGTAGGACATCAACGCGCTGACGGGGTCGCCAGGCGGCAGTTCCACCAGGCCTTCGGTCAGGTCTAGCTCGAGGATGGTCGGCGGGTTCCCGCGTCCCCTGAGCAGGCCGGCTCGATCTACGAGCCTGCGCACCTCATGAACCATGACGTCCCCCGTGCAGGCCATAAGCTGATCGAGGCGAGCCTATCAGCGGTGCTGCGGCGCCAGGCCGGGCAGCGGGACGGCCATCATGGACACGGATGGCGGACACAGCTGAGGACATGGCCGCTCCGACCGCTAGTTGGCGCCCCCGGCAGGATTCGAACCTGCGCACCCGGCTCCGGAGGCCGGTGCTCTATCCCCTGAGCTACGGGGGCCCTCAGGTGCAGGGCCGTCAGGCGAAGGTCAGGGTACCAGCCAGATGACGCGGAACCCGAATCATCGGCCAGCCGTTCTCCGGGTAGGTTCCGGGATGGCCCTGACGACATCGGGGCGTTGAGGGCGGAGAATGTAACTGTGCGGGGGTGGTCCCCGCGAAGGACGAGGTACCCACATGTCTTCTGGAGCGAAGTTCGGGCTTGGCGTGCTGGCGGTGTTCCTCGCGCTGTGGTGGTTGACCCCCCTCAGCTTCGGATGGGCCCTTCTGGTGCTGATCGGCCTTCCGGTGGCCGGCTACCTGATGCTCGATGAGTCGCAACGGCGCCGGCTGCGGGGCATCACCCGTCGGCAGATCGGCCGCTAGCCGCAGCAGTGGCGACACGGGAGCCGCGCCGCGGCCTCGGTACGCTTTGGCGGTGACCCCTGAGCAGCTTTCCGCCGCGGTCCGCGGTGCCCTGACCGCCGCCGTCGAGGCGGGCGAGGTTGACCTGCCCGGCGGCGTGCCGGCGACAGTAAGCGTGGAGCCGCCACGTCACCGGGAGTACGGGGACTACGCCACCAATATCGCGCTCCAGTTGGCGAAGAGGGCCGGCCTTCCGCCGCGTACCCTCGCCGAGCTGATCGCCGCCAGGCTCGTCAAGGAACCGGGGGTGAAGGCTGCCGAGGTGGCAGGTCCGGGCTTCATCAACATCACGCTCGCTCCATCCGCACAGGGCGAGCTCGCCCGGGCCATCGTCGAGGCCGGCGAGGCGTACGGGCGCACCGACACGCTGGCGGGCCGCACCATCAACGTCGAGTTCATCTCCGCCAACCCGACCGGCCCGTTGCACCTCGGGCACGTGCGCTGGGCGGCGGTAGGCGACGCGATCGCCCGCGTCCTTGCCGCGGCAGGGGCCGACGTCACCCGCGAGTTCTACATCAACGACCGCGGGGTGCAGATGGACCTCTTCGGGGCGTCCATCATGGCCCGGGCTCACGGTGAGGACGTGCCAGGCGAGGGTTACCACGGCGAGTACATCAACGAGCTCGCCAAGCGGATCGTGGCCGCACGTCCGGACATCCTGGAGCTGCCGTACGACGAGCAGCGCGTCGCGTTCCGCGAGGAGGGCTACCGGTTGCAGCTTGCGGAGCACCGGCGCGACCTGGAGGCGTTCCGCGTTCATTTCGACGTCTGGTACTCCGAGCGCAGCC
>CAZMXH010000447.1:2761-3129 GCA_964570165.1 uncultured Actinomycetes bacterium | reverse complement strand
GCCGCGCTGCTGGCGCCCACCGAGGTGCTCGCCCACCAGCACTACCGGACGCTCACCGAGCTGATGGGTCCGCTCGCCGAGGCTGGGATGCTGGGCGGCTCGGAGGTGGGTACCAGGATCGCGCTGCTCACCGGTTCGCTCGGCGCGGCGGCGCGCCGCAATGCGTTGCTGGCGGCGGCCTCCGGAGAGGCAGGCATCGTGGTCGGGACGCACGCACTGCTCGAGGAGCGGGTCCAGTTCGCCGACCTCGGTCTGGTAGTGATCGACGAGCAGCACCGCTTCGGCGTGGAGCAGCGGGCCGCGCTCGCGCGGAAGGGTCCCGAGGCGACGCGGCCGCACGTGCTGGTGATGACCGCCACGCCCATCCC
>CAZMXH010000447.1:0-2751 GCA_964570165.1 uncultured Actinomycetes bacterium | reverse complement strand
CATGACCGTGTTCGGCGACCTGTGGGTCTCGACGATGAGCGAGCTGCCGCAGGGGCGGTCCGACGTGGTGACGCATGTCGTCCCTGTCACGGAGCGGCCGAGATACCTGGAGCGGGCCTGGGAACGGGTCCGCGAGGAGGCGTTGAACGGCCACGGGGTGTACATCGTCTGCCCGCGGATCGGGGGCGACGCCGATAACGATGCCGACGGCGCAGGTGGGGACGGCGACGAGGAGGGTCGCCGCCCGGTGGCCGTGATGGACGTTGTGGAGATGCTGCGTGCCGGGCCGCTGGCCGACATCGAGGTGGGGATCCTGCACGGGCGGATGCCGCCGGAGGAGAAGGACGAGGTGATGCGCCGGTTCGCGACCGGCGACCTTCGCGTGCTCGTCGCGACGACGGTGATCGAGGTCGGCGTTGACGTGCCGGCCGCCTCGATGATGGTCGTCATGGACGCCACCCGGTTCGGGGTGTCGCAGCTGCATCAGCTCCGCGGCCGGATCGGCCGAGGCAGCCTCCCCGGCCTGTGCCTCCTCGTCACCGATGCCCCGGCCGGCACCGAGGCGCGTGAGCGGCTCGACGCGGTAGCGGAGACCAGAGACGGGTTCAAGCTCGCCCAGGTGGACCTCGAGCAGCGCAGGGAGGGCGATGTGCTCGGCGCCGCGCAGTCGGGCCGCCGCTCGAGCCTGCGGCTGCTGCAGGTACTACGGCACGAAAGCGTCATCATGAAGGCACGCGAGGAGGCATACTCGCTGCTGATCCACGACCCGGAGCTGGAACGGTATCCGGATCTGGCCGCCGCGGTTGCGGCGCTCGATGCGGACGCCCGCGCCGAGTATCTGGACAAGGCATGACGCGCATCGTGGCTGGCGCGGCGCGCGGCCGACGGCTGCGGGTCCCGCGCGGTGGCGCGATCCGTCCCACGACCGACCGGGTGCGCGAGGCGCTGTTCTCATCAGTCGAGTCTGAGGTGGGCGCGTTAGCCGGGCTTCGCGTGCTCGACCTGTACGCCGGCAGCGGCGCGCTCGGGTTGGAGGCGGTCTCGCGAGGTGCAGCGTACGCGCTGCTGGTCGAGTCCGACCCCGCCGCCGTCCGGGCCATCCGGGAGAACGTGAAGACCACCGGGCTGGAGCACGTCGAGGTGCGCCTCGGCGCAGTGCAGCGGGTGCTTGCCACGCCGCCGGCGGCACCGTTCCATCTCGCGCTGGCCGACCCGCCGTACGCTATGGGGGCCGAGGAGCTGACGCGGGTCCTCGGCCTGCTGACGAACGGCTGGTTGGAGGTAGACGCGCTCGTGGTTGTAGAGCGGCCTCGCCGTGCTGCGGCGGTCGTCTGGCCGGACGGGCTGGTGGGCGAGCGGCAACGGAACTACGGCCAGACGGTGCTCTGGTACGGTCGGCCGGCTGGTTGAGCCCATGGGGTTAGGAGGTGACGTGCGGCGCTGTGTCTGCCCGGGATCGTTCGACCCCGTGACCAACGGGCACTGCGACGTCATCGAGCGGGCCGCCCGGCTGTTCGATGAGGTGGTCGTTGCGGTGCTGGTCAACGTGGCCAAGAAGGGCCTGTTCTCCGTCGACGAGCGGATCGAGATGCTGCTCGAGGTCACCGAACCGCTCAGCAACGTCGTCGTGGAACGGTTCGAGGGCCTGCTGGTCGACTTCTGCAGCGCGCGGGGGATACCTGCGATCGTGCGCGGGCTGCGAGCCCTCACGGACTTCGAGTACGAACTGTCGATGGCCCAGATGAACCAGCGGCTGACGGGCGTTGACACGCTTTTCGTCGCGACCAACCCGGACTACTCGTTCCTGTCGTCTAGCCTCGTCAAGGAGGTCGCGTCGCACGGGGGAGACGTGTCCGGTCTGGTGCCGGACGCGGTGCTTAGTCGACTCACGGAGCGGTTGGCGGCACGATGAGCCCGGGGGGGGGTGTGGCAGTTGGACGCTCATGACAAGTTGGATCAGATCATCGCCTACGTCGACAATGCGAAGACGCTGCCGATGTCGTCGTCGGTAATGATCAACAAGGCGGATCTGACGCGCATGCTCGAAGAGGTGCGTGCCGCACTGCCTGAGGAGTTGCTAGCAGCGCAGAAAGTGCTGAAGCAGCGGGATGAACTGCTGTCCGACGCGACCGCGAACGCCGAGCGGCTGCTTGTGGCGGCGGAGGAGGAGCGGCGCCGGCTGGTGTCCGAGCAGGAAGTCCTCCGCGAGGCACGCACGCAGGCGGGAGAGGCGATCAGGTCCGCGCGCGAGAAGACCGAGCAGATGCGCAGCGACGTCAACGCCTATGTTGACGCGAAGCTGGCACACCTCGAGGTCTCGGTGAACAACATCTTGGAGACCGTCCGGCAGGGGCGCGCCCGGCTGTCCGACCCCAACGCGTACGCGGAACTCGCCGTGCCGGACGACTCGGGCTGACGGGTGCCTGTTTGTTGACCACGTGAAGTGGGCCCGCCGCGTCCACTTCACATGGTCAACAAACAGACACCGATTCGGTACTCGGCAGGGGCGTCTTGTAACCTTGGTGGTCGGCCTCCCGCCGAGGCGAAGTGTTCGATTGCCCGCTGGCGACGAGAGTTGGTCACGCTGAGTTCCCTGGATCCCCGCACGCCGCTCGTGCTCGATACCCGTGAGCTCGGACGACGGCCGGGTCAGTCGCAACGGGTGCGGCGTTCGGTGCCGGCGCCACCGGATCTCGGCGTCGGTGGGGTGGCCGGCGTACCGGAAGGGGCCGACATCGAGCTGGACCTGCG
>CAZMXH010000446.1:646-3136 GCA_964570165.1 uncultured Actinomycetes bacterium | reverse complement strand
CCCCGGACCGGACTGTGACGCGGCCCGAGGCCGGACGCGAGTTCGGGCACCAGCGCCCGTCACAGGGTACGCCGGGGCGCTCTCTCTGACGGCCGCCCCGCTGGTGGGGCTTCACAAGCTCGGTGCGGGGCGTGGTGCGGTCGCTGGCCCACCGGATCAGCCGTCGCGCCTTCGTGAGCGATCGCCTGGGCGCGGTTGAGGGCAGCGCGGGCTCGGATGGCGTCGATCTTCTGACTGATGGTCTCCGGCGCTGGACCGACCGGGGTCCGGTCGTCGGTGATGCTGTAGCGGTCGCGGTAGGCGGCGACGGTGCGGGCGGCGCGCCACCATGCCGCCTGCTGTTTCTCGCCCCTCGGTGCCGTGCCGAGGTCGGCCATCCACGGTTCCCCATCGGTGAGAGCGCCACGGAGGATGGCGTCGGCGCGAGCCTCGATCAGCTCACGGCGCTCGTCCAGAGCTTGCCGCATGCCCAGCGCGCCGTGCCACCAGTGACAAGTGTCGTGGTCAACTGCATCTACCAGCACACATGATTTCGAGGCTGATCCGTCAAATGAGTCTGTCTTATGAACTCAGTTGGCCTTGGTCACGTGCAGCAACGTGACGGCGAGCAGCGGGACGCCGTACCAATAGCTGGGCCCGAGCCGATGCACGGTGCCTTGGCCGAGGTGGGATGCGTATCGTCGATTGAACGGCCAGGGGTCGGCGATGAGTAGCTGTCCTCCGGGGCGCAGCACTCGCATCGCCTCGTCGACAGCGCGAAGGCGGAGTTCTGGCGACCGGAGGTTGTGGATCGCCGCGGCAGCGGTCACGACATCGAAGCTTTGGTCGGCAAAAGGTAGCGAGGTCAAGTCACCGGTTCGGACCTCGACCCGATCGGCGACCCCGGCCTTGGCAGCGTTGGTGAGCGTTGCTTGCGGACTGTTGCCGCTCTGGTCCACAGTCCACAGATCGATCCCGACGGCGCGACCTGCTGGCAGGTGTTGCGCGGCGGCGATCAGCACCGCTCCGCGGCCACAGCCCATGTCCAGCAACTGCTCATCGCCGCGCAGGCCGAGCCGGTCCAGCTCCCGCTCCCATACGCGGAACTTCCCCCGAAGTGTCGTGTGCAGATAGATGCCGGTAATGCTCAGAAGTGCTGCGCTGACCAAACCGAGCCGGGCCGATCGCCGCCTGACGCCGCCTACCGCGGCAGCGAGGCCAGCGGCACCGAGAACGGCGGGCAGTGGTGCCGCGTCGATGCCGTAGCTTGGCCCGCTTTTCTTGGACACGCTGTCAAAGTTATTTCAACTTCGACAGCGTGTCAAGGGTCTTGCGGGGCGGGCGAGGCTCGGCGGTGGCGCCGAGGAGCCGCAGCGCGCTGCTCTCCAGCAGGCGCGCAGCCTCGTGGATCGTGTGACGTCCGGCGGCTGCTTGTTCCGCGGCCGTGTGGCCGAGTCCGAAGATGGCCGCGGTGAGCCAGCCCGCGGGCATGGCACGATCGAAATCACCGGATCGCTGGCCGCGCCGGACGATTCGTTTGAGGTGATGTGCCACCATCTGATGGGCGTCGCCGCCATCGGGGCCAGGAGTCTTCGCGAACACCGGCTCGAGCGCGAGCGGGCATCGGTCGACGATCTCCCAACTGATCTGGAGAAACCGTCGCAACGCCTCAACGGGGGGCATGGCGTCGAGGCTGGCTGCCTCGACGGCCGCCAGGCCTTCGGCCCGTTCGGCGTTGACGACTTCCGCGACCAGTAGGTCGCGTGAGGAAAAGTGTGCGTAGACGGTTTGCCGCGTAACGCCAGCAGCCGCGGCGATCTCTTCGATGCTGGCGTCGGGCCGGTCGTGGAGCAGGCTGCGGGCAGCACTGACGATCGCGTCGATGCTGCGCTGGGCGTCGGAGCGGCGAGCCCGCCGGGTCGCCCGAGTGTCCATGCTCGTACCGTACTGGCGAAGGGTCAGTCTTGACAAGGTGTCAGAGTTGTAACTCTTACATCATGTCAAAGAATACCGTTCGTGTCGCATCGCCAGCACCTTCGGACCGCGGGCAGACTCGCGCGCTCGATCGGGACACGCTCCGCGTCGCTGGAGTGGTGCTCCTTGGCGCGATCATGTCGATCCTCGACACCACCATCGTCAATGTCGCGATCGACCGCCTTGCCATCCACTTCGATTCGTCGCTGACGACGATCCAATGGGTGGTGACCGCGTACACCCTCGCCCTCGCTGTCGTCATCCCGGTCAGTGGCTGGGCGGCGGACCGGTTCGGCACAAAGCGCCTCTACCTCGTCTCGCTGGTGCTGTTCACGGTCGGCTCAGGCCTGGCGGGAATGGCGTGGAACGTCGGCTCGCTGATCGGTTTCCGGGTCCTGCCGGGCATCGGCGGCGGCATGATCATGCCGTCGCTCGTGCCCGGCGTCCCGAGGACAGCCGGCCCCGCCCGGGTCGGGCGACCGATGGTCGACCCGCCCGGGCGGATGATCCCTAGTTCACGACCGTCTTGAGCGCCTC
>CAZMXH010000446.1:0-636 GCA_964570165.1 uncultured Actinomycetes bacterium | reverse complement strand
AGGGCATCGGCGGCGGCATGATCATGCCGTCGATCGTGAACGTCGTCAAGAGGAAAGCCCGCCCCGACCGGCGCGGGCGAGTGATGGCCGTCCTCGGCGTACCGATGCTCCTCGCGCCGATCCTCGGGCCGATCCTGGGCGGCTGGCTGGTCGACGACGTTTCCTGGCGGTGGATGTTCTTCATCAACCTGCCGATCGGGATCGTGGGCTATGTGCTCGCCCGACGAGTGCTTGAGCCCGACCGCCCACAGCCGACCGAGCGACTCGACTTCTTCGGCCTGGGGGTGCTGTCACCGGGGCTGGCGCTGTTCCTCTACGGTCTCGCGCAGACCGCGCCGTACGGGATCGGTGATGCGCGGGCGTGGGCCCCGATCGTCGCTGGCGGTGGCTTGATCGCCGCATTCGCGGTGCGGAGCTGGCGGTCGGCAACGCCGTTGATCGACCTGAGAACGTTCGCTCGGACCCGGGCCGGAGCAGCGGCGATCGTGTTCCTGCTGTTCGCGATCTCGTTCTTCGGAGCGCTGGTACTCATCCCGCTCTACTACCAGTCCGTACGCAACCTCTCCGCGCTGGAAGCGGGCCTGTTACTCGCCCCCATGGGCCTCGGCGCGATGATCACGATGCCGATCGGCGGTC